>JASFSB010000157.1:0-5643 GCA_050114615.1 Gammaproteobacteria bacterium | reverse complement strand
ACGTTATGTTCAAACCTGGATCACAAATCACACCGCATCCGCCGACCCGTGTCACCTGCGCTGCCGCTCAGTGCTGGCTGGCGGGTCCGCCAAGTGGCGTCGACCCCTTCTCCTCTTCGACGGCCGTCGCGCTCGGATCGCCTGGTTCAGGCGGATCGTCCCAGTCACGCGGCGGACCCGGTTCACGGCCTGCCATGATGTCCCTGATCTGATGCTCGTCGATCGTCTCGTAGCGCATCAATGCTTCGGCCATCTTTTGCAGTTTCGAGTCATTCTCGACGAGAATGCGGCGGGCCTCCTGATAGCAGGTGTCAATGAGGCCGCGGACTTCCTCGTCAATGGCATGAGCCGTGACGTCAGAGACCTGCTTGTGACGCGTGACGCTGCGGCCGAGGAAGATCTCGCCGTCGTCTTCTGAATAGGTCAGCGGACCGAGTCGATCCGACAAACCCCACTTCGTCACCATGTTGCGGGCAATGTCCGTCGCGCGCTCGATATCGTTCGAGGCGCCGGTCGTCACGTACTCTGGTCCGAAAACGAGCTCCTCGGCGAGCCGTCCCCCGAACAGGCTCTTCATCTGACTCATCAGTCGCTGCTTGGAATAGCTGTAGCGATCCTCTTCCGGCAGGAACATCGTGATACCGAGCGCACGACCCCGTGGAATGATCGAGACTTTGTAGACCGGGTCATGGTCCGGGACGAGCAGGCCGACGATCGCATGCCCGGACTCGTGATAGGCTGTGAGCTTCTTCTCGTCCTCACTCATCACCATCGAGCGCCGCTCGGTGCCCATCATGATCTTGTCCTTGGCCTTGTCGAATTCCTCCATCCCGACCGTTCGATGGTTGGCGCGCGCGGCAATCAACGCCGCTTCATTGACGAGATTCGCGAGATCAGCGCCTGAGAACCCCGGCGTGCCCCTGGCGATGATCTGCGGTCTGACGTCCGTGCCGAGCGGGACCTTGCGCATGTGCACCTTCAGGATCTGCTCACGGCCACGCACATCCGGCAATGGCACGACGACCTGGCGGTCGAAGCGCCCGGGCCGCAACAGCGCGGGATCCAGCACATCCGGACGATTGGTTGCGGCAATGACGATGACGCCTTCGTTGCCCTCGAAACCGTCCATTTCGACGAGCAGCTGATTGAGCGTCTGTTCGCGCTCGTCGTGACCACCGCCCAGACCGGCGCCGCGGTGACGGCCGACCGCATCGATCTCATCGATGAATATGATGCACGGCGCATGCTTTTTCGCCTGCTCGAACATGTCCCGTACGCGCGAAGCGCCCACGCCGACGAACATCTCGACGAAGTCGGAACCGGAAATCGTAAAAAACGGCACCTTCGCCTCGCCGGCAATTGCACGGGCAAGCAGGGTCTTGCCGGTGCCCGGCGAACCGACCATCAGCACGCCTTTGGGAATTTTACCGCCGAGCCGCTGAAACTTACCCGGATCCTTCAGGAAGTCGACGATTTCGACGACTTCTTCCTTCGCCTCCTCGACGCCGGCGACATCCGCGAAAGTGACGCTGACCTGATCCTCGCCGAGCATGCGCGCGCGGCTCTTGCCGAAGGACATCGCGCCGCGACCGCCGCCGCCGCCCTGCATCTGGCGCATGAAATAGACCCACACGCCGATCAGCAGCAGGATCGGGAAAGATGAAATGAACAACTGGAGCAGAAAGGACTGCTCCGGTGGCGGACTTGCGTCGATTTCAACGTTGTTGTCCTGAAGCAGGCTGATCAGCAGCGTATTGTCAGACTCGGGGTTGTTCGTGATGCGGGGCGAATCCTCGCCGCGCAGCCTGACCTGGATCTGCTTTCCCTCATAGTCGAACTGGACCTCTTCGACACTGCCGGATCGGACACTCTCGAGAAATTCGGAATACGACAACGGCGCCGGCCGCGAACTTTGCGCGTTAAAACTCTGGAACACGGTCACGAAAACGACCGCGATGACGATCCAGAGAATGACGTTCTTTGCTAAGTCGTTCAATTTACTGCCTCAGCTGGCCATACCGGCCCCAGTTTGGACCCTACTACAACGAGAAACCCCTGGCCAGCAGATATATCTCTCGGCTGCGGGAGCGGGACGCGGCCGGTTTGACCAGGCGGGCGCGCGCAAAGCGCTCACGTGCCAGCTCCACGTAATTGTTCGTTCCAGCCCCCTGAAACAGTTTCACCAGCAGATCCCCGCCGGGTACCAGGACCTGCTCTGCAAACCAGAGGGCGTCTTCGGCCAGCGCGATGCTGCGCGGCTGGTCGAGTGCGCGGTTGCCACTGATATTGGGTGCCATATCGGATAAAACAAGGTCGACACGCCGGTGCCCACAGCGTTGCTCCAGTGCCTCGACGACCCGCGTATCCGTGAAGTCGGCCTGTTCGAACTCGACGCCGGGGATCGGATCCATCGCCAGCAGGTCGATCGCCACGATGCGTCCGCTCGAGCCCGTCTTTCGGACTGCGTACTGACACCAGCTCCCGGGCGCGGCGCCGAGGTCGACAATGGTCTGCCCGCGCCGAATCAGCCGTTCCCGCCGATCGATCTCCATCAGCTTGAAAACCGCCCGCCCGCGCCAGCCTTCGCGGCGCGCGCGCTCGACAAAAGGATCGGTCTCCTGACGCGCCCGCCAGCGTGCGCTGGACCCGCCCCTGCGACTCATTTATGCTCGACCTCGAGTCAAAATCAGGAACGGGGAACGATGCGACTCACCGACGAGCAGATGAACTATCTGCGCATACTCAGTCACGATCTCAGACCGGCCATCGATATCGGCGCCGGCGGGCTTACGACGTTCGTGCTTCGACAGATCGATCATGCACTTGCGACTCAGGAGCTCGTTAAGGTCCGCGTGCCTTTCGGTGATCGGCATCGCCGCAGCCAGGTTCTGGACAAGCTCGCGCCGAAGACGGAGGCCGCGCTCGTGCAGCGAGCCAATAATGCCGCAGTACTTTACCGTCCCGCCGCAAAGCCTGTCATCGCATTGCCGCAGAGTCCCGCGGCGGGCAACTCGGCCGGTTGAGCAGTTCCGGGCGCTCAAACGTACTCGACTTCGGCAATCTCGTAGGTTTTCTTCCCGCCCGGAGTGGCGACGTGCACCGTATCCCCTTCGTTCCTGCCGATCAGCGCACGGGCGATCGGCGAGGCGATCGACAACAACCCGCCTTTGATATCGGCCTCGTCTTCACCGACGATCCGATAGGTCGATTCCTCGTCGCTGTCGAGGTCCACGAGATGCACGGTCGAGCCAAATACGACGCGGCCTTCCGGACTCAGCGTCGTGACGTCGATAATCTGCGCGTGCGCCAGTTTGGCCTCGATATCACGAATCCTCGCCTCCGTCATACCCTGCTGCTCCTTCGCAGCGTGATATTCGGCGTTTTCCTTCAGATCGCCATGCGCGCGCGCCGTCGCGATGGCTTCAACGATGCGCGGGCGCTCTTCGGATTTGAGGCGGCGCAATTCCTCACGGAGCATCTCCGCGCCTTTGGCAGTGAGCGGTACTTTACTCATGCATCAGGCCTCGCATGCAGTTCCTGCAGCCGGTTCACCCTGACATTATCGAGATGATCGAGCGCATCACAAGTCGCTTTGGCGGCACTGATCGTCGTGTAGTACGTCACCTTGTGATGCACGGCCTCGGCTCTGATCGAATGTGACTCGCGTATCGCCTGTTTCCCCTCAGTCGTGTTGACGATGAGGCTGACCTCCTGATTCTTGATCATGTCGACGATATGCGGGCGTCCTTCGCGCACCTTGTTGACTCGTCGACACGCCACGCCGCCTACGGCCAGCGCGTGTGCGGTGCCACCCGTTGCGACGATTTCAAACCCGCGCGCTGCCAGTGCGGTGCCGAGCTCGACGGCCGCAGGCTTGTCACGGTCGCGCACGCTCAGGAACGCAACGCCCCGGTACGGCAGCAGTACGCCGGAAGCCAGCTGCGCCTTTGCATAAGCTTCGGCAAACGTCGCCCCGGTCCCCATCACCTCGCCGGTCGATTTCATCTCCGGTCCCAGAATCGGATCGGCCTCGGGAAATTTATTGAACGGGAACACGGCTTCCTTGACGGAAAAAAACGGCGGATTCGAATCGATTTCGACACCCTGCTCGGCAAACGAAATGCCCGCCATCGCCTTGGCTGCGATTTTCGCGAGCGGCTGCCCGATCGCTTTCGAGACGAACGGCACGGTTCTGGAGGCACGCGGATTGACTTCGAGCACGTACACGACACCGTTCTGGATTGCGAACTGCGCATTCATCAGCCCGACCACTTTCAGACCCAGCGCAAGCTGGCGGACCTGCTGGCAGATCAGGCTCTGTATGTCGGCCGAGAGCGTAAATGGCGGCAGAGAACAGCCCGAGTCGCCGGAGTGAACGCCGGCCTGCTCGATATGCTCCATGATGCCGCCGATGATCACTTCGCTGCCGTCGGCAATGGCATCGACGTCGACCTCGACGGCAGAGTCGAGAAACCGATCCAGCAACACCGGGCTTTCGTTCGAAACACTGACGGCCTGCGTCATGTATTCGCGCAGTTCTTCCTCACCATAGACGATTTCCATGGCGCGCCCGCCCAGAACGTACGAGGGACGGACCACGAGCGGATAGCCGACTTCCTCGGCCATTCGGACGGCAGCTTCTTCATTACGGGCAGTGCGATTCGGCGGCTGCCTCAGGCCCAGTTCCTCGACGAGTTCCTGAAAACGTTCGCGGTCTTCGGCGAGATCGATCGAATCCGGTGAGGTGCCGATAATCGGAACGCCGGCCGCTTCCAGATCACGGGCGAGTTTCAGTGGCGTCTGACCGCCGTACTGCACGATGACGCCTTTGGGCTTCTCGGTCTCGACGATTTCGAGCACGTCCTCGAGCGTCAGCGGCTCGAAATAGAGTCGATCCGACGTGTCGTAGTCGGTCGAGACGGTTTCGGGATTGCAGTTGACCATGATCGTCTCGAAACCGGCTTCTTTCAGCGCGAACGCTGCGTGCACGCAGCAGTAGTCGAACTCGATCCCCTGACCGATACGATTCGGTCCGCCACCGAGAATCATGATTTTCTCCGCGTCGCTCGGCGCGCTCTCGCACTGTTGCTCATACGTCGAATACATATAGGCCGTCGTGCTTTCGAACTCGGCCGCACAACTGTCGACACGCTTAAAAACGGGCCTTAAGTTCTGCTTGTATCTCATTGATCGAACGTTCTTTTCTGACAAGCCGGTCAGTGCAGCAATGCGCTGATCGCTGAATCCCCTGCGCTTGAGATCGCGCAGGAAATCCGGCTGCAGCGCAGCGGTACCTTCGCCGCTGGCCGTCGCCTCACAGGCAATGAGCTGATCGATCTGCGCCAGAAACCACGGATCGATGCCGCTCACCGAGTTGATTTCCTCGATCGACATGCCGGCGCGCAGCGCATCGGCGACGTACCACAGGCGCCTGGCACCGGGGACGCGCAACTCCTGGCGCAGCGCCTCGCGCTCATCGTCGGTTTCCGGAATATCGATGACGGGCTCCAGGCCGCTCGAGCCGATTTCGAGACCGCGGACGGCCTTTTGCAGCGATTCCTGAAACGTCCGGCCCATCGCCATGACTTCGCCCACTGACTTCATCTGCGTCGTCAGTCGATCGTTGGCGCCGGGAAATTTCTC
>JASFSB010000156.1:0-5662 GCA_050114615.1 Gammaproteobacteria bacterium | reverse complement strand
AGCGAACTGGACGCGATCGTCGCCTTTTTGACCGGACAGGATTGATACATGCCGCAACAGTGGAACAAGCCAATAGACAGACGAGCGTTCCTGCGTTCAGCCGCTGGAGTGGGCACCGTGCTCGCGATGCCGTTCGCTGGCATCGAAGCGGCCAAAGCCGGCGCGATTGCCGATGGAAAACGTGTTGTCGTCGTCGACACACGCTTCGACGATGCGTTGCGAGCAGCGAGTCGCCTTCATGCGGACACACACATCAGCATGGGATTGCGGCCGGATGCCTATCGCACCTGGCGAGAGTCGTTGCGCAGCACCACCTACCGCCACGTCTGCGGTGTGACGACCCTGTCGGACTACCAGCTCCTGCGCAACTGCCTCGAGCAGTCAGGCTACCGCCTGGCTCAGGAAGATCTCCTGCGCGGTCACGCGACGCTCGTTAGCTGGAGCCTGCGCCAGTAAGCGCTAAACCGGTCCGCCATGCTGAATCCAGTCATAACAGGGCGCGGAACCCGGCTCGAAGGCGCGAATGAACGATTCGTCGCGCTGAACGACCCGCTCATTCTGCCCACGCGCTCGACGCTCGCCCGAATCATCGCGACACCCGGCGTTCATGCCCGGCTCCTGAATACGCTCGCGCTGCTCGAACACATCGGCAGTTATCGCATCATGGTGAGCCAGCACGGCGAGCAGTGCGCCCAGCCGACGCTGCGCCACCTCGCCGAAGAAGCACAGCATGCGTTCTTCATGAAACGTCAGGCAGAGAAGGTCGCCGGGCAGCCGCTGGGATTCGCGCCGGGCGAAGTGCTCGCCGGCGATGCCGCACGCAGCTATTTTCGGCGCCTGGAAGCACTCATTCACGGACGACTCGCACGTCAGGGCAGCGCCGCAGCGACGTACCTCTATATGTCGATGATCATCGAGTTTCGCGCGCTGTGGTTCTACAGTCACTATCAACAGGCACTGAAGTCCGCTGGCAGTGCCATCTCACTGAAGCGCATTCTCGGCGAGGAAGCCAATCATCTGACGGACATGACCGAAAGACTCGAAGCGGCCGGAGAACTCAGTGACGCCCGCGTCGATACATTCATCGCGTTCGAGCACCGTCTTTACAACAGACTGCTGAGCGCACTCAGAACCTGAACGTATAGCCTGCCTTCAGTGTGATGTCTGAAAAGACCGAATGAAAACTGTTATCGCGGTCGAAGTCCTCCAGCGTCTGATTCACGACAAAGAACAGCTCCCTGCCGTCCTCGGGCACCCAGTGCAGACGCATGTTGACTCCCATTGTTTCGCTGATGTTGTCGTATTGAATCAGATTGACCCACGAAAGCGTCGACGAAAACACGACATCCAGCCCGGCCGTAACGAGGCGCGTCGTGAATGCGCCCCCGGGCAATTCAATGTCATTGATGTTGAAACCGATACTCGACCGGAACCGCGGCGACGGCTGCCAGACGACGTTGCTGATCAGCCGTTCGCGTGTGCCATCGTAGAAAGCGCCTGCCGTGTAGATAATTCTGCCTGAGAATTTCCTATGCGTTGAGGCACGCCACTCAATGCCGTAATCATCGAATGAATAGGCGCCCGCCGGAATGACGATGCCGGGCGAAATCTCGAAATCCTGAGTGAGCACTTCCTTCTCGAACAGAAACAGGGCGTAGAGGACATCACCACTGCGACTCGTCATCTGAAAGGGTGTCAGGCCCAGTCGCTGCGACTGCAGACCGCCGGCGATGTTTTCGATTCGCTCGCCATCGATTCCAAAAAACATCTGCTGCCAGTATCCGGTGGCAGGTCTGTGCGTATACCCGAGATTCCCGGAATAGCTCCGAACGTCCGTTCGATCGACAAACCCGAGCGCGGGATTGAAATTCCGCTGAACCTCCCTGGCGGCAAGTCCGGCCCGCACGCCCGCCTGACTCGGCAGCGATACACCGAGACCAAATGCGGCATCGTCCGCGGCGAGGCCGGGGGTCTGCGTGCCTTGATACCAGGCGACTGCCTCGAGCGTCTTGCCGTTGGCGAAATCCGAGTCGCGATACAGATAATCGATCCCGTAGAGCCGATTCTCTTCGTTGGACCGCGGGTCGCCGTCGGTCAGTATGAGTCCAACCGTCGATTCTTCACCGATGCCGGCCTTCGCGCGCACGACCGAAAGGCTATCGGCTGCGACGTCGAAACGCTCGACGACTGGCTGTCCGTTCTGCGGATCCGTGCGCGCACGCGAAAACCGATAAGCATCCTGCCTGATCGAGAGCGCGCCGATGTCCCATCGGCCGACTCGCCCGCTGACCTTGCCGCCGACTTCGAGATCGACCGTGCTGCCGTCCGGCGCAAGACCGATGCGGCGGGAAAAAAACGGGCGTCCGTTCTGACGAGTGGCGCCGCTGATCGCACCGTTGCCGTCCTGGGCACCGATGCGACCGAACTCGAAGATATCGGCTTCGCGCAGGAAGAAGTCGCGCTTCTCAGGAAAAAACAGGCCGAAGCGCGTCAGATTGACCTGTCGATCATCGACTTCGGTCGCAGAGAAGTCTGTGTTGACCGTCATTGAAGCATTGAGTGCCGAGGTCAGCTTGTAGACGACATCGAGCGAAGGCTCGTAATTGCGCTCGACCGATGAATTGAAGCGCAGATTCGGATTCGTCTCCGTTTCGTTCCCGAAGCGCTTGCTGCGCCTCAGGCTGATGGAAGGAATCACATCCAGACCCACACCCTGCTGCAGCCCCTCGAGACCGGTTGCCAGACCTGCGCTGCTCGGATCCCAGCGCCGATTACGGGTCACCCAGGCGATATCTTCGTTGCGGAACTGGATCGAGCGCGAAAAATTCAGTCCCCAGGTATCCGCTGACGGATCGAACGAGATGGATTTGAAAGGAATCTCGAACTCGGCCGTCCAGCCTTCGTCCGTGATCGCTGCCTGCGCGTAATAGATCGTATCCCAGTCGCCATAAAACTCGGACACGTTTTGATACAGACCATCCTGACGCACGCCGTTTGCATTGATGCCGAAAAAGTAGCCACTGCGCTTGCTGTTGAATGGATCCAGCGTAACGAACAACGTATCGTCCTGCGTCATCTGCGAGCCGTATTGACGCATCACGTTTGCGGTGATGAGCGCCGGATCCGCCATGTGCATCCGGGCGCCCACGTAGAGCGCGTTGTCGTCATAAAGAATATAGATCTCTGTAGGCTCGGAAGGCTCTGCGTATTCGACCGGCCGCACCTGGTGCAGGTCGTCGATATACGCCGCCTGTGCCCACACGGCGTCATCGAGCTGGCCGTCGATCACCGGCGGCGTGTCGGTTCTGACGAGGGACACGGATTTCGTGCCCGGATTGCGTGGCCCTTCCTGGGCACAGAGACCGGTGCATACCAGCACAAGAGAAGCAGAAAAAAGGACTCTCATCGGTCAGATCCTGAATTCCCGGTGCCGTGAACCGGTTACGGGGACGCATTTGGTGGAAGCGCGTACTATGCGCACTTCAAATCCGATCACAGTACCCGCCAGAGACCTCGGAATGAAGAAAGTAATCATCGTCTTACTCGTACTGATAGCAGTTACCGCAATCGGGCTGCCGCCAGTCATCGGCGGAATGACGGAATCGAGTGTTCGCGCACATATCGCACAAATGGACGAGAACCCGATGTTCGCGATGCAGGTGAGCGATTACGAAAGAGGCTGGTTCTCCAGTCAGGCGCAGGTCCGGATCGCCTTCGACGAGCGTTATCTCGAATTGGCTGCGGCAGACGCCGGAGACATCGCTGCCGGCGCCGACCAGGGCATTACCGTCCCGGTCAGGATCGCACACGGGCCCGTCGTTGTGACGGACGGTCTGTACTTCGGGATGTCGCGCATCTATGCCGTGCTCGGTGACAGCGACCCGCTCGTGGCAATGGCGACCCAGGAACTCGGGCTGGACCATCTCGCCGAGCTGAGCGGACAGGTTTCGTATTTCGGCACCTTTGACTTCACAGGCAGCATGCCGCCGATCGAGTACATCGGCGAAACCGGACAAATCAGCTTCTCCGGACTGCACCTGGACGGTACGGCGCGCGGCCCGGACCTCCAGCTCGACGGGCGCATGGAAGACCTGGCGATGGACGCTGCCGGGACCGCAGTCACGATCGAAAATCTGGACGTCGCGAGCGACTCCACCCGAATTAACCAGCTCCTGTGGGCAGGCGAGTTCGACGGCGGCATCGAAAGCATGACGATCGTCGACACGCTTGCCGGCGCAGATGGCGCAATCGAGCTCACCGGGTTGCAGCTGGACGGCCGGGTCGATCTCGACGATACCGGCGAATTATTCGACGCGAGCGCCTCTTATACGGCGGAATCAGTCCGCCTGCCCGGGGAAGATATGCTGCTGAG
Source organism: Gammaproteobacteria bacterium (assembly GCA_050114615.1). Classification (GTDB taxonomy): domain Bacteria; phylum Pseudomonadota; class Gammaproteobacteria; order Steroidobacterales; family Rariloculaceae; genus JAHEEO01. Next base: position 1,290 of record JASFSB010000156.1, on the reverse strand, counting down.
TGACGCTGAACTCGGCATTGGCATCACGAATCTCTCGGTGGAGGCGTTGACCGAATACTACGAGACCGCGATGGACATCGACCCGCGAAACCCGGCGCCTGCGGCGATTCTGCTGCCGGGTATCGGCGCACGGCTGCTGGCAGCCAATCCCGCCGTCTCGATCGACCCGATTCGATTCACGCTGGACGGCAGTTCGCTGAATGCGGCAATCAGCCTGCGCACGGTCAACGGTGACCAAAGCGACATCGACCTGTCGAATCCGATGATGCTGCTCGGAATGTTCGAGGCTTCCGCGCGCATCGCGGCATCGAAACCACTGTTCGAGATGCTGGCTGGCCAGGCGGCTGCCGCGCAGCTCGGCGCTGTCGACCCCGCGCAGCTGCCGCCGAACCAGGACATCGAATCGCTGGCTGCGGGACAGGCGAGTGTCATGATCATCAGCCTGCTCGGTCAGGGCTACCTCGTCGACGACGGCGAGAACTACTCGACCGAAATCGAATACGCAAACGGGGAGGTGCTGATCAACGGCATGCCGTTACCGCTCGGCGCGTTGCTGCAATAGATCAGGGCTCCGGGGATTCCGGTTCCGAATCGCCGTCCTCCTCCGCGGGCAGCTCGACGGACTCTGCAGTGACGGAGCTCGCGCGCCCGCCCTGCTCGACCGCCTCGAGCATGATCTCGACGGACTCTGCGTCACTCGGATGGTAAGCGCCGAGCCGGCAGGTGAAGCCGGGTTCCAGGCGGCCAGCGAACTGCACGAGCACCGTGATCGTATCCGTGCTGCAAAGTCGACCGCCACGCGTCTCATATGCGAAGCGATTATTGCGCGCCAGTTGCGGGCAACGGCTCGGCAGCAGATTCACGTACACTTCCCGATTGCGCATGTAAAAGGCGATCGTGGAGTCGTCAATAACCCGGGTCCGGCGGATGGAGCTGGTTCGGATGCAGTTTTCCGCCTCGGAATCGAGATCCAGGGCTATGGCGCGTTCAGTGGGTGCCTCAGTATCATCCTGTGCGGCGATACTGACTGCCGACAGGGCAAGAACCAAAGCGAGCGTCACACGCATGTGCTTCACCTCTCTGCTCCAAAGGTGGTGACACGTTTATAGCCGATACGGCCGCCGGAGGCGAGCCGGCCCGTCGGTACGCCTGTACGAACTCGAACTGCTAATGATGAGAGAATGACTGCACCACCGCTGCCGGTACTCGACGCCTTCGGGCTCGAGCAGCCGCATTGCGAACGAATAACGAGCGGACACATCAACGTGACGTGGCGACTGCGGCAGAGCT
>JASFSB010000155.1:0-5711 GCA_050114615.1 Gammaproteobacteria bacterium | reverse complement strand
GACGTTGCCCGGCGTAATCTGATCGAGCGTCGTGTGGCGCTGACTCATGTACGTGCCGGAATAGGTCAGCCAGTTTCCCGGCTCATCGGCGGCATTGACGAGCCGCTCGGCCGATACCTGCGCGTCCGCCGCGAAAGGTGCGATCAGAAGCGCCATCAGTGCACGGTTCGTGCTGATCATTGTTCGAACCCCTTCAGTGACAGCAGGTACGCAAGCAGATCGGCGATTTCCTGCTCACTAAACAATTCACCGTAGGCCGGCATCGCTGACTCACTGCCGATGGTGTATTCACGCAGCGACGTCTTGTCGAGAGAGACGAGCCGTTCGTCCGCGGTAATGAGCTGCACCGTAAATGTATCTTCATTGAGACGGCGTCCCTCGATCACGCGCCCGGCTGCCGTGACGGCGCGCACCGGACGATTAATCGGCATCATGCCGGCCTCGGGGTCGAGCAGCGTTCGACGCAGCGCGGCAGCGGTCCGTATCGTCCCGATACGCGTCAGCGGCGGCGCATAGCCTGGCCCACTCGCGCCGACACGATGGCATTCCAGGCAGCCACCGGCGCCTTCGAACAGTGCCTTGCCTGCCTGTGCGTCACCCAGGGTCACGCCACTGCCGTCGTAGTTCGTGATGTTGCGTAAAAAGGCAACCAGTGCCGTGAGCTCCGCATCGGCATAGCCGGTTGCCGCCATGGCCGTATTCTCGACACCGTCGCGAATCACACGCATCAGGTCGCGATCCGATGACGCATTCCTGAACGTCCCGGTGCGCAGGTTCGCCTGCGGCATCAGATCACCGTCCTCGCCGTGACAAACGACGCAGCGCTCGGCGAACAGCTGTGCGCCATACTCGATATCTGCGACGTCGTATTGCCCGGCGTGCTGCTGGGCATTTGCCGCCAGCGCCACGAAACAAATCTGCGCGAGCGCCGCAGGCAATATCGAAACTCGAAAGATCTGCATCGTCATCTCCCCCCCTGAGCGTGAGAATAGCTGATTGCCGGCGCGTGAACGATATAATCGCGGAAATACGGGGGAGAACTGTCATGAGTCGTTGGTTAATCGTCATTGTGACCGCCTGTGCCGCTGCGGCGTGCTCGGGGCCGGCCGATCAGGGCACTACAACGGACGGCGCGCCGTCGGCCACACAAGCAGGCAGCGCTCCGGCGGCCGGTGCGGACGCGATGACCGTCGCCGCAACCCCCGATCGCGGCGGCATGACACAGTGGCGACACTATGGCGGAAATCTCGAAGCACATCGGTATTCTCCACTCGCTCAGATCAATGCGGACAACGTTGCAGATCTCCGCGTCGCGTGGCGCTGGCAGGGGAGTAATTTCGGGCCGCGCCCGGAGCAGAAAAACGAAGCGACGCCGTTGATGATCGATGGTGTCCTTTACACGACGGCAGGCATCACACGCAACGTGGTTGCCATCGATCCGGAGAGCGGCGAAACGCTGTGGATATGGCGCCCGCAGGAGGATGCCGAGCGCTTTGAACGCGCACCGCGCAAGTCCTCGGGACGCGGGCTGTCATACTGGACGGACGGTGCAGGCAACGACCGGCTCATCGTCGTCACGCCGGGCTTTCAGCTCGCCGCTCTGGACCCGGCAACCGGACGTGCGATTCCGGGCTTCGGCGAAAACGGCATCGTCGATATGCTCCCGGGTGTGCGCGGTGAATACACCGATCACGCGACGATCGGCAACACGTCACCGGCACTGATCATCGGCGACATCGTCGTTGTCGGTCCGGCACACGCACCGGGATCGCGGCCACCGTCGAAGCAGAACGTCAAAGGCGATGTGCGCGCGTACGACGTACGTACCGGTCAGGAGCTGTGGTCGTTTCACACGATTCCGAATCCGGGCGAGCCTGGTTATGAAACCTGGCTCGAGGGCTCAGCGGAATTCACCGGCAACGCGGGCGTGTGGGGACGCATCTCGGCAGATGTCGAGCGCGGCCTCGTCTACCTGCCCGTGGAGGCTCCGACGAGCGACTGGTACGGCGGCGAACGGCCCGGTAATAATTTATACGGAAACTCGCTGGTCTGCGTCGATGCCCGCACCGGCGAAATCGTCTGGTATTACCAGTTCATTCATCACGATATCTGGGACTGGGACAATCCGACTGCGCCGATCCTGATGGACATCGAGGTCGACGGCGTCGCGATCCCGGCCGTCGCACAGGTCACGAAACAGGCGTGGGTCTATACATTCAATCGGATTACCGGCGAGCCCGTGTGGCCCATCGAAGAACGCCCGGTACCCGCCGGCGACGTCCCGGGCGAATGGTATTCACCGACGCAGCCGTTTCCGACGAAGCCTGCCGCATTCGACCGCCAGGGATTCACCGAGGACGATGTCATCGACTTCACGCCGGCGCTGCGCGCCGAAGCGCTCGAAGGCCTGCAGGCCGTGCGCATGGGACCGATGTTCACGCCACCGTCGCTGGCCAACGCTGACGACGGCACGAGCGGCACACTGTCGCTGCCGAGCGCGGTCGGCGGCGCCAACTGGGAAGCCGCCACGTTCGACCCGGAAACCGGGATGCTGTATGTCGGTTCGTTCACGAACCCGAACGTGCTCGCGCTCGAGCCGCCGAACGACGGCGCGGACATCCGCTACGTGCGCGGCGGCGGTGCCGAGCTGCCCTGGCTGTCAGGTCTGCCGGTCGTCAAGCCGCCGTACGGGCGGATCACGGCGATCGACATGAATACCGGCGAGCACGCGTGGATGCGCCCCAACAGCCCGACACCGGACGACATACTGAACAACCCGGCGCTGGAAGGCGTTGCAATACCCGAAACCGGTCGCGGAACGCGTGCGATGCTGCTGGCGACAAAGACGCTGCTGTTCGGAACTGACGGCTGGGGCGGAACACCCTTTCTGCGTGCTTACGATAAGGCAACCGGTGAGCTAATCGCCGAAATCGCTATTCCCGGCGCCTCGAGCGGGTTGCCGATGAGCTATGCGATCAACGGCCGCCAGTACATCGCTCTGCCAGTGGCCGGAGAGCGTGGTGCAGAACTGGTTGCGCTGGCGTTGCCGGAATGACAGGTGGGGACCGCGTCAGTCTTCTGCGGAAACCTGCCTGAAATCGACGCCGAGGGAACGCAACTTGCGATACAGGTGCGTGCGCTCCATGCCCACGCGTTTGGCGAGTTGCCCAACCTTGCCGTCACAGATGATGAGTTGCTGCTGCAGATACGCGCGCTCGAAATGTTCGCGCGCTTCGCGCAGCGGCATTGCGAGCAAGTCCTGTTTAACGAGCGGCTCATCGTCCGGCATGCTCGCCTCCAGCTCGGACTCGACCTCGCTGAGCGGAATTTCTTCTGCGCCCCCGAGAATCAGCAATCGCCGGACCAGATTACGCAGCTCGCGCACATTGCCGGGCCAGGGATAGTTGCGCAGCCGGTTCTGAGCAGCAATGCTGAAGCGGCGAAAGCCGTGCTTTTCGCTGTCGACGAATACATCGACGTAGTAGCGCAGCAGTTCCGGAACGTCCTCCGGGTATTCGCGCAGCGCCGGTACTCGCAAAACCACCGCAGCCAGTAACGACAGGAGTTCCGCGCCGAAGCTTTCGTCGCGTTCGAATCCCGGGGGCGCACAACTGATGATTCGCACATCGAGCTCGTGTGATCGTCCGTCCTGACCGGAGACGAAGCGCCCCTCACGAATGGCGCCGAGCAACAACCGCCTGGCGCGCGGGGACAACTCGGGCAGATTGTTGATCATCAGCGTGCCGCCACTGGCGGCTTCGAGCAGCCCGGTCTCTCCGGGTGCGCCCAACAGCAATTGCTCTGCCGAGTCGGCCGTCAGATCTTCTCCGAGCGCAACGACGAAGGGCTGCTCGGCGCGACCGCTGCGGCTCACGAGATAACGAGCCGACAACTCCTTGCCACTGCCTGGCTCACCGGATATCAGCGTATGGGCGTCGTGGCGTGCAACCCGCGCGATCTGTTCACGCAGGTCGCGCATCGCTGCGCTCTTGCCGACCGGAGCGCGAGTCTGCGCACCGGGTCCCGGCACACTGCTGCGCGAACTCAGCGCCCGATCGACTGTACGGAGCAGCTTCGACAGCGATACCGGCTTCTCGATGAAATCGAGCGCCCCAAGGCGGGTCGCTTCGACGGCTGTATCCACGGTCCCGTGGCCGGACATCATGACGACCGCACCGGTTATTCCGCCTTCCTTCCATTCCTTCAGGAGGGTGATGCCATCGATGTCAGGCATCCAGATATCCAGAAGGACCAGATCGAATTCGCCGGATCGACGCGCAGCGCGCGCCTGCGTCGCATCGGCCGCCGTTGTCACCGAATAACCTTCGTCCGTCAGGATTTCGGCCAGCAACGCACGAATGTCGGCTTCGTCATCAACGACTAAGATACGTGCGGTTTTCATGCGCGTTCCCTTCTTTGCTCCGGCTGCGCCTGGAGCACTGCGCTGCCCCCCTTAACAGGCAGCAGTATACTGATCTGCGCTCCGGCTGGCTTGCGGTTTGCCGCGCGGATCTGACCGCCATGCTCCTCGACGATCTTACGCACGATCGCAAGGCCGAGGCCCGTACCTTTTCGTTTACTCGAAACGTACGGTTCGAATATTCGATGCATGATTTCTTCAGCGATCCCAGGCCCGTCATCGGCAACGATAATCTCGACGGAAGCTGATTTGTCGACACCGATTACGCGCGTCGAAATCTCGAGCGCCGGTTTACCCGTCGCGCTCGCCTCAACGGCATTACGCAACAGATTATGAAAAACCTGGCGCATGCTTCCCGCATCGGCACGCACCCGAGGCAGGTCTGCATCGAGCCGCAGATCGATGCGGCCGGCCTGAGCGCGATACAATTCTGCGACCTCGCTCAACAGCGCATTTACGTCGATCGCTTCGAGCTCGATCGCCGGCGCGCGCGCGTACTGACTGAACGCGTCGACCATTTCCTTCATTGCATCGACCTGTTGAATGATCGTGTGTGTCGAACGATCGAGCAGATCGAAATCCTCGCTGTCGGTCGCGAGATAGCGGTGACGCAGACGCTCAGCCGACAGTTGAATCGGCGTCAGTGGATTCTTGATTTCATGCGCGAGCCGACGCGCCACTTCACCCCAGGCGGCCTCGCGCTGTGCCTGCAGCAGTGTGGTGATATCGTCGAATACGAGAACGACTCCGGCCGGTTCATCGCTATCGGCTGGCAGTGCCGTACATGCACACATCAGCACACGCCGACCAACCTCGCCTTCGAGGACAATCTGGTCACGCCATTCGTCTTCATCCTGATCGAGCCGCGAAAGCGTCGCTTCCGTGAATTGCCGCAGCAACGGATGTGCCGCCTGCAGATCCGAGAACGGCTCGCCGATGTGGGATTCGAGGTCCGCATTCAGGATCGCGCTGGCTGCCGCATTGGCGGTGCGAATCCGCAAGTCGCGTTCGAGCGAGATCACACCGGTCGTCAGGCCTCCAAGGATAACTTCGAGTTGCTTGCGCTCATCTTCCACGAGCTGCTGACTGTGGCTGGCCTCTTCCCGCGCGCTTGCCAGCCGCTGAGTCATATCATTGAACGAGTTGACGAGAAACCCGATCTCGTCGTGGCGGGGCGTCGTCAGAACCGTGTCGAAGTCTCCGCGTGCGACTGCGCGAGTGCCCTGCATGAGCTGCTGTATCGGAACCAGCAGACGCTGAGCAAAGTAAAACGCGCCGTAAACGGAAGCGA
>JASFSB010000154.1:0-5735 GCA_050114615.1 Gammaproteobacteria bacterium | reverse complement strand
ACGGCCTATCTCGCCGATGACGGCGGCAATGCAGTCGGACAGATGCGCTTCATTCGTAACGAGCTCGGCGAACCGGACGCTACCGGTCGCCGGCGACCGGTAGCAATCGAAGGCAGCGAGTTCGACATCGATGTCGACACGATCCTGCTGGCGACCGGCCAGTGGCAGGATACCTCCTGGCTCGACGAGTCGATCGCGCCGAAAGTACTCGACAAGGATGGCTGGATCCCGGCCGGCAAACCCGTTACGACGGGTGCGCCCGGACTGTTTCTCGCCGGCGATTATTCGATCGGCGCCTCGACACTGATCGAAGCCATCGGCCACGGCAAGGAGTGTGCGCGTGCGGTCGACGAATACCTGATGGACGAGACTCGCGTTCTCGACGTCGCGGAGATCAGCAGCCGGCTGGAGACCGGCCGCGTACCGGAAATGGACGACGTGCCGCGTCAGGCCAATCCGACGATTCCGCTGGAGGACCGCTCTTTACGCGCCGAGGTCGAGACCGGCTACACGCGTAAACTCGCAAACCTCGAGACGATGCGGTGCTACCTGTGCCATTTCAAGTTCGAGATCGACAACGATATCTGCATCTATTGCGAGAAGTGTCTCGAGGTGAAACCGCACGAGGACTGCATCGTCCGGGTCGACTCACTTCAATACGACGACGAAGGCAGGATCACCAGTTACACCGATGCGCCGGATCCGACACCGCACGTTTACAACCTGCTATACATCGATCAGGACAAGTGCACGCGTTGCGGCCGCTGCGAGCGTGTCTGTCCGGTCGAGTGCATCTCGATTCAGAAGGTCACCCGCAACGTCGAGCGCACCTGCGACATCGCCGGCTGACAGCGGCGGCAGCGCGCGCTGAGATCAGTAGCGTTCGAGACACTCGTAGGGATGCACGGAATCCCCGGGCCTCCATATGAAGTACCGCGTCAGCTCGAACTCTTCGGTGAATGTCTCAGGATCCGTAACGCTCAGAACGTAATCGAGTCGCGTGTAGTCATCGTTCGGAATGAACCGCTCGACCAGATGCAGTTGCTCGGAATGTCGCACACCGTCGGGATCGAAGTAAGCCGGCGTGATGTGATCCGTCTCGACGACCAGCGTGTTCCCCTCGAAGCGGCCACGCGAGTATCCCATCTGCGTCAGCTCGCTCGGCGGTGTCGCATCCGGCGACATGTGAATCAGCCGCCTGGCATCGTACTCCTCGATCAGCATGCGAATATTTTCGCCTTCGCGCACGAACTCGATCGGGAACGGCGTAATCATGATCAGCGGCATGCCCTTTGTGCCGCAACGCAGCAATTCGTTGTCCACAGGATTCCAGTCCGCAAGGCCCGCTTCGGCTGAAGCCGTCAGCGGGTATCCGCCCTTGAACATCGGGAATGCGGCCGGATCACTCATGATGGTGCTCCAGACGCGATAGATGCCGTCGGCGGCTTCGATCGCTGCCGCGACATCACCTTCACGACCAGCCGCGCGGCCCACCATATTGCCGTTCTTTCCGGCGGGGAAATACGGCTGTGCGCCCGAACCGAAATTGAATTCGTAACCGCTCGGCAGAAGGACGCTGCGCGCGAGAATCTCCGGATTGCCGCGCCGCGCCGGTGAGCCGGCCAGCGTAATGACGTCACCGACAGCGAATACATCGGTCGGGGCACCACGATTACGCATAACGCTGACACCCGCAGTCTCGGCTTCCCACTCGACCACGTTTCCGGATGCGTCCTCGACCGCGAGAACGATCTGGCCATGCGGATTTCGCCACGACAATGATTCGATGACGCCGGTCAATTCGATCGTCCGACTCGAATCGAAAATCGCGACCGTGCTGTGATGCGCAGATGCCGGCACTGCGCCGGCGCCGGCGGCAATGATCAGTAATCGTCTCAACATGTCTCGCCCCCCCGGGACCCGATGTCGTTAGATTTTAGCGCGATACAGTGATCCTGGAGCGGGTGATGGGAATCGAACCCACGTCATCAGCTTGGGAAGCTGAGGTTCTACCATTGAACTACACCCGCAAATCTCAGGAGTACGGCCTCTTGGTAGCCGGGTGAGGCTAATTTTGAGGCTACTCGTAGTCTAAGCGAATCTGACGGGCCGAGAGAAGAGATCGTGGGTTGCCGGCCGGGAAGCCCGGCTCGGCCAAGGACGAGAGAGCGGCCTCGGCTAGACGCCTACACCTGGGCTAAAAAGATTCGTGTTCGGTGCGGCCGCCGCCAATCCGCGGCTACGACGAGTCCGCGGGCCGAACTTCGCAAAGTGACGATTTCAATCCTGTCGATCCGGTGATCGGGTCGTACGCTCCGCTGTCCGTCAGAATATTCGCGTTATTCTCCTCGTAGCCGAACTGCAGGTGCACGACGCCCGGCGCGATATCCTGAGATACTTCCGTCCGGCAACTGATCTCACCTCGCGGAGAGGAAACCACCACCGTCGTCCCGTTGTCGATACCGCGCGTCGCAGCGTCCTCCGGATGGATCTGCAACACGTTCTCCGGAGCTAACGCTCGCAACGAGGGGATGTTACGCATCATCGCATGCGTGTAGGGCTTGAGCTTCGACCCCGCGATGAGCACCAACGGATACGCTTGCGCGACATCCGGCCGGGAAACAGGTGACTCAGCCGGCTCACGGTGGACTGGCAGCGGATCAAAGCCGAGATCCGCCAGTTGCTGCGAATAGAACTCGACCTTGCCCGATGGCGTTCGGAACCCTTTCATGAAGCCCTCGTACTTGCGATACATTTCCGGATAGTCCCGAAATCTCGTTCGCTGCAGTACCGCACGCGCAGCGGCTCCCATCGGGCCGCGAAGCCGCTGGTACAGGATAGAAGGCAACGGCAACATGATGCCTTCGGGATGTCGGCTCAACATCGTGCAGTCGAGCCCCAACGGCTTCAGCACGTCGTCGATCGCCTCCTCCTCGATCGTCCACGGGAAATACTCTCCATAGCCCAAGCGGCGCCCGAGTTCCCAGATGATCCACCAGTCGGGCTTCGATTCGTGCAAGGGAGCGACGACGCGTTGGCTCAGGTGGATGCGCAGCGGCGCGTTCCAGCCATGATCCGTGTGAGTGTCGTAGGTAACAAAGCGCGTACGCTCCAGAAAGGTGCATGCCGGTAGAACGATGTCGGCGAGGCGCGCCGTGGCGGTCATGAAGAAATCGGTCACTACGAGGAAGTCCAGATTCTGCAAGGCGCGTGCGATCAACTTAGTGTTCGCATGTGTCATCATTGGATTAGCCGCGAAAACTAATAGTGCCCTGACTGGATACGGCTCGTCGTCCGCGATAGCGCTCCATAGCGTCGGCGTATGCGCCGCGGGATAGAACTGTGACATCCGAGCGTACAGCACGCGGTCCGCTCCGAGGCGCTTTTCGGCCATCTCGAACGGCAGCTTTGCGGTCAGCCTCAAGTCGGCGAAACCCAGTGACAAAGGCACGATCAAGACGTTGCCGCCCCTGACGTCCAGATTGCCCGTCAGCGCCATCAGAAAGTCGATGGCACGGATGGCACATGCGGCATTGGTATGTTCATCGAGCGCGTTGCGTGGACTGATGCAGGAGGGCTTCGTCGTCGCATAGAGCTCGGCAATGTCTCGAATAGTCTGAGCCGGAACTCCCGTGATGTGTGAGACTCGACTCGGCGGATAGCCCTCGAGGTGAGCACGAAGCTTATCGAAGCCCACAGTCCAATCTTCGACGAACGCTGCGTCATACAAGTGTTCCGCGACAATATGATGGAGCATCCCTAACGCCAGCGCCCCATCCGTTCCCGGGCGCGGTTGCGCATAGAGATCCGCTGTCCGCGCATAGTCGGTCACGCGTGGATCGATGACGATGAGTTTTCCACCACGGGCCCGCATCGACTCAATCTGCAATGCCTGGCCCTTGTTACTGACTTCCGGATTGCCTCCCCAAAGTATCAGGCAAGCCGTATTCGGAATGTCGGGCGGTGCGGGAATGCCGAAATCGAATGTAATCTGGGTGAACGCGCGCGGCCCGAGACAAATGTGGCTGGGATTCGACACGTTTGGAGTGCCAAGAAGATTCGCAAGGCGGCTGAGGAAGACGTCCAGCAGCTGACCAGAATGGTAGTGCCCGTGATGGAAATCGACGGCCTCGGCCCCGTGTTGCGACTTGATCGACCGTAGTCTGGCTGCGATCTCGTCGAGAGCAGAGTCCCAGGATATCGCTTCCCATTTTCCGGATCCTCGAGGCCCTGTCCGCCGTAATGGTGTCTTGAGCCGATCGGGTGCATAAAGAACGTCGAGCATATGCTCGCCCCGCACCGTCAACTGTCCCCGACACTCAGGATCTGTAGGGTCGCCTGCGATCTGCGTTACGCGTTCATTCTCGACAGTAACCCGCATGCGGCACTGCGAATGACTGTCGACATCGCTGATAGCGATGATCTCTCGCTTCGCGTTCACGTGTTCCTGTGGCATCAGCTGATCGAAAACCTAGTCTCTGCTTGTGAGCGCCCTCACTGTGGAGTCGGGCCAGCGCCGGAGAAATCCGGACATCTACCTACCGAGCACTCGTAAGATGAGAATTAGCTGCGCGGGCGCGCGCTATCGAACCGGCTCGCAAGAAAGTGAGGCCAAAACTGAGCCTACCCAGAAAGCCCAGTCGACCCAGTTGGTGACTTTTGAGTGATCTAACTGCGTGATTTCGGTGGTCGCAAGACCACGGATCTAAGCGGTTTTTCTCAGCTGCCAACTCTGCGCCGGGAATTGAGAAGCTGAGGTTCTACCATTGAACTACACCCGCAAATCAGAGAGTTACAGCCTCAGTTCAGCCGGGTGAAGCTAATTCTGAGGCTACTCGTAGTCTAAGCGAATCTGAAGGGTGGAGAGAAGAGATCGCTGGAAGGCAGCGAGCTGCGACAGCGGCCCCTGTGTACTCGCCGAATCCAGGTTCGACGCCACTGCACGGATTACTTCTGCGACGTATTCGAAAGGAGCCATACAAACCCGTGACGTCTCTTCCACTGCCAATTCGCGGCCACGGCTGCTTTCCCTTTGTAAATCCTGAATAGCCAGTAAAGCATGGCGCACAAAACAAGACTGGACGGTAGGACAACCACGTAAGGCATTTGATCGATCGTTGAGCCAGACATTCTTACTATCTTGTCGCCAAATGCCAAAGCTGCCCAGACCAGGGAAAACGAGATTCGCCGGGGCGAGATATTCCAGAACACCAATGCCGGGTTGACGGGGACGAGCTGCCAACCAGGCTGTAAACACAGCATAGAACACGAGCGCAGCGAGAAACACGTTTTCGACCGATCCCACTAAGGCACCGGCAATTCCTCCACCAATCAACATGATGCTCATAGCAGCAGTGAATACCCGGCCGGCTTTTCTATGTTTTGACGACCCTTTCGGGTAATAGAGAGCCGCAATCGCAGCCAAGATGGCCAGCGTTCCAGTTGGAAAATGGATTAGCCAGACGATGAGTTCTTTCAATTTCGATTCCACCCTTTGAAAGTCGGGTATGCAAACCTTTACGAAAGGTGTTGGAATCAGAGTCCGGTATCGGGTGTCCGGGCGACGAAATAGATGCCGCTTTTCGGTCTCGGCTGCCACCACTCCTCGATTGTGAATCCAGCGGTGTCGAGCCATTGCTTCAATTCTGCCTCGCCGAAGACACTGACTCTGGGCAGAGCGCGTAGAAGTCGTCCGACAGGTGCGATGTAGGCGAACCAGGGCATGAAGTCACCGA
>JASFSB010000153.1:0-5755 GCA_050114615.1 Gammaproteobacteria bacterium | reverse complement strand
TGCGCTCGCCAGCCTGCGGCAGCGTCTGCCGGCCGGCACGCGCTGCATCGCGCTGAGCGCGCAGGGGCGGCGTTTCGACCAGGCCCAGGCGCGCGCGCTCGCGGCCCAGGGCAGCGTGATACTGCTCGCGGCACGTTACGAAGGCATCGACGAGCGGGTCCTCGGGCAGGTCGACGCGGAGCTGTCGATTGGCGATTTTGTGCTCAGTGGCGGTGAGCCAGCTGCCGCCGTCGTGATCGACGCGGTGACGCGACTGCTGCCCGGTGTGCTCGGACATGCCGATTCCGCCAGTGACGATTCCTATACCGACGGCCTGCTCGGCTACCCGCAATTCACCCGGCCGGAGCGGATCGGCGGGCTCGAAGTCCCCGATGTGCTGCTCACCGGCGACCACGATCGGGTGCGCCGCTGGCGCCTGAAGCAGGCACTCGGGCGCACCTGGCTGCGGCGCCCGGATCTGCTGGAGGCACGCGGGCTCAGCGACGAAGAACGGCAGTTGCTGGAGGAGTTTCGGGCTGAACATCACAACGCGTGATCCGGGCAGGGAATCGCGTAGAATAGCGCGCAATTTGAGCCGTCCCGTGGCGGCAGCGAGGTTGATAATGGCAAATGTAATCGACGAGCTCGAGCGCGAGCAGCTCAGGGACGACGTACCGGAGTTTGCGCCCGGTGACACGCTGGTCGTGCAGGTTCGCGTGAAGGAAGGCGACCGGGAGCGCCTGCAGGCCTATGAAGGCATCGTTATCGCGAAGCGCAATCGCGGAGTGAACTCTTCATTCACGGTCCGCAAGGTCTCTCATGGCGAAGGCGTCGAACGCGTGTTTCAGACACACAGCCCGGCGGTCGCGGAAATCAAGGTCAAGCGACGCGGCGATGTGCGCCGCGCCAAGCTTTACTACCTGCGCGACCGCAGCGGTAAGTCCGCGCGGATCAAGGAAAAGGTCTGACGGCCATTTTCGGCTGCGTACCGGGACCCGCTCGTGTCGGGAGGCTGCTGCAGAGCGATCTTCATCGCCGGCGTGGCGAGCGCGCCGCTGCTGCTCGGCGGCTGCGCCAGCCTCGTGGCCGGTGCGGCCGCGGATACATTGTCTGCGGCGATTCTCAACGAGGATGATCCCGAACTCGTGCAGGCAGGCGTCCCGGCCTACCTGCTGCTGCTCGACGGCCTGATCAGTCAGCGTCCGGAGGATCCCGACGTGCTGGCGACCGGCGCGCAGCTGTTCTCACTGTATGGTTCGAGTTTCGCACCGGATGGCGAGCGCGCACGGGTGCTGACGGAGAAGGCGCGTCGCTACGGTGAGGCAGCGCTCTGCCTGGCCAGTGAGGCATTGTGTGGTGCCGCGAGCCTGCCGTACGACGCTTTTGTGAGCCAGCTCTCCGAATTTGACAATAAGAACGTCGATTATTTGTATGCGTTCGCGATCAGCTGGCTGAGCCATCTGGACGCGACGAGTGAGGACTGGTCGGCAGTCGCTGAATTGCCATGGGTCGAGGCAGCACTCGAACGCGTGCTGGAAGTCGATGAGACTTACGACAACGGGACGTTGCACAGCTACCTGGGTATTCTCAAGTCGCTGCGGCCGCCGGCGCTCGGCGGCGAGCCCGAACTGGCACAGGCGCATTTCGAGCGAGCGCTGGAAATCTCCGCCGGTCAGAACCTCTCGATCAAGCTCGAATACGCACGGCGCTTCGCGCGTATGATGTTCGAGCAGGAGTTGCACGATCGTCTGCTGCGCGAAGTACTCGAAGCGCCGGCGAACGTGCCAGGGCTGACCTTGTTCAATACGCTTGCGAAACGGGAGGCAGCGGTGTTGCTGGCTACATCCGCAGATTATTTCTGATGATTACCGTTCGACGAATCAGCCGGATCTGGCTCACGCTGACCGCCTGTGCATGGATGCTTCCGCTGCAGGCGCTCGAGATCAAGATCGCCTCGGTCGCGCCGGATGGTTCGGGCTGGATGCGAGCTATGCGCGATGCCGCCGAGCGCATCCGCGCAGCCACCGACGACCGCGTCATCTTCAAGTTCTACCCTGGCGGCGTCATGGGCGACGATGCGCAGATTCTGCGCCGCATTCGCGTCGGACAGCTGCACGGCGGTGCGTTCGCTTCCGGCGGGCTCGCCGATCTGTATCCGGCTCTGCAGGCCTATGGCGTGCCATTGCTGTTCCGCTCTCTCGAAGAAGTCGACTTCGTACGTGAGCGGCTCGACCCGGAGCTGCAGGCCGGACTCGAAGCGGCCGGCTTCATCAGTTTCGGTTTCATCGAAGGCGGATTCGCCCAGTTTCTCAGTGCCGAGCCGGTGCGCTCCGTCGAGGATCTCAAGCGTCGCAAAGTCTGGATTCCCGAAGGCGACCCGATATCGCTGTTGTCGCTGGAAACACTGGGCGTTTCTCCGGTACCGCTGCCGGTAACCGACGTCATGACTGCGCTGCAGACGGGCCTGCTCGATGTCGTGGCTTCCTCGCCGGTCGTCGCACTCGTGCTGCAGTGGCACACGCGCGTCAGCTATGTCACGGACCTGCCGGTCGCCTACTCGTACGGGATATTCGCCATCGATGCGCGCTCGTTCGGCAGAATCGCTGCCAGTGATCAGCACGTCGTGCGTGACATCATGACCGAGACGGTCACATCGCTCGACTCGACCGCGCGTGACGACAATCGTCGGGCGCTGCAGGCGATGCTCGACGTCGGGATCCAACCCGTGCGTGTCGATACGGCAAGTCTCGGCGGCTGGCGCGCGGCAATCGAGTCGACCTTCCCGCGTCTGCGCAGTCGTTCCGAACTGATGGATGCGGACCTGTTCGATCGTCTGCTCAGCGCGCTCGGTCAATACCGCAGCGATATCGCTACAGCGGCCACGGCACCGTGAATTCACGCCTGTGACGTCGTGATTCGCCGGTGGCTAAAGGGTGCAGATACGGCAGGTCGATGGTGTGAAAACACACTGCTGATGCTGCTTTTCGCAGCGCTGCTGGGTTTGTCCGGCACTCAGATCGTACTGCGCAATGGCTTCTCCGACGGCTTGTTCTGGGCCGACGAACTGGTTCGACTTCTCGTTTTGTGGCTCGCAGTCATCGGGGCGCTGGCGGCAACGCGCGACCGCCGACACATCGCGATCGAGTTGCTCGTGCGTTCGTTGCCTGCGCTGCCACAGCGAATTGCCCGCAGCGTCGCCGGTTTGTTTGCAGCAGGCGTTTCGGCGACGTTCGCCTGGCAGTCGCTGCGCTTCGTGATGGACTCGCGAACTTTCGGCGATTCCGTGCTCGGCGACTGGCCAGCCTGGGTGTTTCAGCTGATTTTGCCTGTGGGCTTCGCGCTGATCGCGTGGCGTTTTCTCATCAGTGCCGTCGTGGCGTGGCTGCCTGCTCAGGAATGATTCTCACAGCCGTCATTTTGTTGCTGCTGGTGCTGCTCGGCGCACCGCTGTTCAGCATCATCGCAGCAAGCGCGCTGCTCGGTTTTCGACAGAGTGAAATCGATCTGTCCGTCGTCGGGATCGAGTTCTTCGGTATCGCCGAAATGCCGATTCTGCTCGCGATACCGTTGTTCACGTTCGCCGGGTTCATACTCGGCGAAGGCGGCGCTCCGCGACGGCTCGTCAGGCTGTCGCGCGCGTTGCTCGGCTGGCTACCCGGCGGTCTGGGCATGCTGGCGATCATCGTGTGTGCGTTGTTCACGGCGTTCACCGGCGCATCCGGCGTCACGATCATCGCGCTTGGTGCCTTGTTCGTGCCTGCGCTGGCACAGGCAGGCTACGCTGAAAGGTTCAACCTCGGACTGATCACGGCTTCAGGAAGTCTCGGTCTGCTGTTCGCGCCGTCGCTGCCGCTGATTCTGTATGGCGTCGTCGCCGAGCAGCCGATCGATGCGCTGTTTCTCGCCGGGCTGCTGCCAGGCACCGTGATGATTGCGGCGTTGTGTCTGTATTGTTATTACCAGAACCGTCACCTGCGAATTCAAACCGATGCCGTATCGGGCGGCGAAATCGCGCGGGCATTGCTCGAAGCAAAATGGGAACTGCCACTCCCGGTCGTTGTGCTCGGCGGTATTTACAGCGGCTATTTCGCCGTATCCGAAGCCGCTGCGGTGACGACGATGTATGTCCTGATCGTCGAGTTCGTCATGCTGCGCGAAATACCGTTGCGCACACTGCCGACGATCATGCGTGAATCGATGGTGCTCGTCGGCGCCATATTCGTCATCCTCGGGATGTCGTTGGCATCGACAAACTACATGATCGACGTGGGTGTGCCGCAGCAGTTGTTCGGCCTGATCAGTCAATACGTCGAGACCAATACAGGCTTTCTGATCGCCTTGCTGCTGTTCCTGCTCGCGCTTGGGGCGATTCTCGACATCTTTTCGGCGATCGTTCTCGTCGTGCCGCTGATGCTGCCGGTTGCAATGGAGTATGGAATCGACCCGATCCACCTGGGTATCGTGTTTCTCGCTGCAATGGAGCTGGGGTATCTCACGCCGCCGGTGGGACTGAATCTGTTTATCAGCAGTCACCGTTTCGACAAGGACGTCACCGAGATCTATTTGGCCACGTTTCCGTTTCTGCTGGTATTGTTCGTCTCTGTGGTCATCATTGCGTTCTGGCCTGCGCTCTCACTGTTTCTGATTGGGTAGCTCATCAATGAACAAGCAATCATTCGTCATGCGCCTGCTACGCGGCACCTGGCGTGCGCTCGACAGCGTGCGCCGGATTCTGCATTTACTTTTTCTGGTCTTCGTCGTGGTATTACTTGCGGCCGTGTTTTCTTCGGAGCCGGTGTTCGTTCCGCAGTCCGCGGCGCTCGTGATCGCACCTGGCGGCACGATCGTCGATCAGTTGTCCGGCGACCCGCTCGATCGGGCGCTGACCGAACTGAGCGGCGATGCTGAACGCGAAGCGTTGTTACGCGATCTGATCGAGGCAATCCGACTCGGTGCCGAAGACGACCGGATTCAGGCACTTTACCTGCAGCTCGACAGGATGCAGTCTGCGGGCCTGAGTAAACTGCAGGAGCTCGCGACCGCGATAGAAACGTTTCGCGCGAGCGGCAAGCCGATCATCGCGGCAGGTGTCGCCTTCGGAAGAGATCAATACTATCTCGCGGCGCACGCCGACGAAGTGTATCTGCACCCGATGGGATCGGTCGTCATCGAGGGATACGGACGGTTCATTCCCTATTTCAAATCGGCGCTCGATGCGTTGTATATCGATTACGTCTCCTGGACGGCCGGAGAATATAAGTCGTTCACCGAACCTTATACGCGCGATGACATGTCGGCGGAGGATCGCGAGGCGAGTCGCGTGTACCTGAACGTTTTGTGGGAAGCGTACACGCGGGACGTAACGTCGGCCAGGGACATTGCTCCGGAGTCGCTCGACGTGCTTGCGGAAAACTTCGCCGAATCGCTCGAGCTCGCCGGCGGAGATGCCGCGCAGCTCGCTCTGGAGGCAGGACTGGTCGATGAGTTGCTGACTCGCCCCGAGGTCAATGCGCGGCTTGCCGGGATCGTCGGTCCGGGAGCTGCGAGCGAGTCCGAGTATGCCGGCATCGGCTATGCGGCGTACCTGCGTGCGGTCCGCGGCAATGTGTTTGCAGTGGATGGAAGCCGCAAGGTCGCCGTGCTGACCCTCGCCGGTGAGATTCTCGACGGCGTCCGCGCACCCGGGACGATTGGCGGCGATTCCACGGCGCAGCTCGTGCATGAACTGCGCGAAGACGAGGACGTGCGTGCACTCGTTTTGCGTGTCGACAGTCCC
>JASFSB010000152.1:0-5761 GCA_050114615.1 Gammaproteobacteria bacterium | reverse complement strand
TCTCCAGCGAAGCATCGTTCTCGCGAAACTCAGTGCTCGCGCCATAGACGGCGGCTGAGCTTGCATAGATGAGCTGAACCCGATTGATCAGGCAATATTCGAGCAGCTCGAGTGAATAGCGATAATTGACGTCCATCATGTATCGACCGTCCCATTCGGTCGTCACGGCGCACGCACCCTGATGAATGATTGCCTGTGGTGATTCGAGCGAATTCGACGCAATGCGCTGACGGAATTCCTCCTTGTCGAGGTATTCGAGAAAACGCAGGCCCACGAGATTCGCGAATTTGCGGCCGTCACTGAGATCGTCAACGACGAATATGTCTTCGCGACCTTCGGCGTTGAGTTGTCCAATGATGTTGCTGCCGATGAATCCGGCACCACCTGTAACGACGATCAAGACTCAGCCGCCTTTTTTCTCACTCATCGACGAGCGTGTAGCTCGCGCTGCAATACGGGCATTTCGCTTCGCCGGTCTCCTCGATCGGCAGGAACACTTTCGGGTGCGAGTTCCACAGAAAGCTGTCCGGCATCGGACAATGCAGCGGCAGATCCGCTCGCGTTACGCGATAGCTGCGTTCGGCATTGGCGGGCTGGAGCTGCTCATTGACGGCTCCGTGACGTTGGCGCACCGGTCTCTCCAGTTGTTCAGGTGCTGCGAATTATACCCGTGCAGTCAGCCAAACTCGCGGGCCCAGGCCGCCTTCACCACCTCGCGTTGCTGGATAAACTCGGAGCCTTCGACAACACGTTCACGGTCAGCGAGCGCTGCATCGTGCACGACACGGCGAATGTCGAGATAGCAGGCAGTCAGCGCATCAGCGGTGCGCTTCTCGACGATGCCGGAATCCGCCAACGCCTCGAGCTGACGGACCTTGTCCGGATATGCAACGAGCGAAGGCTGCGACGCCGCGTTGCGCAGCACGATGTAGTCGACCAGAAATTCGATGTCGGCCAGACCGCCGACATCCTGCTTGATATCGAAGGATCCAGGCTCGCTGATCGACAGCTCCGCGCGCATCTTTTCGCGCATCGAAAGAATTTCAGAGCGCAAATGATCAGCATCGGTCGCGCGCGTGAGGATTTCCAGACGCAACTGCTCGAATTCCTCGCAGAGCTGCTCAGAGCCTGCCACGGCACGCGAACGCAACAGAGCCTGATGTTCCCACACCCAGGCACTCTCGCGCTGATACCGGGCAAATGCACGCATGCTCGAGACGAGCAGCCCTGACTGGCCACTTGGCCGCAGGCGCGTATCGATCTCGTACAGTCGGCCGGCCGGCGTCTGAATCGACAGCACGTGAATGATGCGTTGAGCCAGGCGGGCGAAAAACTCCGCATTGGACAGTGGCCGCGCGCCGTCCGTGAGATCGCTGTCGCTTTGTGCGCCATGCACAAACACCAGATCGAGGTCCGAACCGTAGCCGAGCTCATACCCCCCGAGCTTGCCATAGGCGATGACCGCAAAGCCGCAGACCTCGCCATCGCAGTGCGGCACGCCGTGCTTTGCCGCCGTCTCCTTCCAGGCGAATCGGTATGCGAAGCGAACGCACAGCTCTGCAATATCCGTCAGGCGATCGCTGACGCGCATCAGCGGCAGATTACCGATCGTGTCCGCAATGGCCGTGCGAAAAACCGCTGCCGACTGGAACTGACGAATCGCCTCGAATGCAGCTTCGGCGTCTCGCTGATCGATGCTCGCGAGCTGGCGTTCGAGCAATGCTCTGAACTCGTCGCGACTCGGAGCGTCTTCGATGATTCGGGCGTCGAGCAGCTCATCGAGGAGCAACGGACGCTCGGCCACCTCGGCGCACAGACGCGCGCTGCGCCGCGCGAGCAGGAGCAGGTTTTCCAGTGCCATGGCGTTCTCGCTGATCAGCGCCAGGTAGGCCGAGCGGCGGCACACGGCCTGGTAGATCGGGATGATCCGTTCGAGCAGCAGCGCGGCCTGCGCATCGCCGGCCAGACGCTCGAGCGTCATCGCCAGAACAGCAGCCAGACGCGAGCGCGCAAGCTCGTCCATGCGTGCGAAAGTCGCCCCATCGCGTAACCGGCGCAGGATGGTGATGACTTCTTCGGCGACCGGCTCCTCGAGATCGAGCTCCAGCTCATCGAGAGAACCCGACTCCCAGGTCGTTACAATTGCGGCGTGCGCGTCCGACGCCGCTTCGTCCGACACGACGCCGTTGAACGCAGCGGCAACAGTCTCGCGATGCGCCGCCAGGCTCGCCAGCAGGTCCTGCCACGTACTTGCGCATGCATAGGCGAGTCGCGCCTGTTGCTCAGGCTCTGCGGGCAGACTGTGCGTCTGCTGATCGGCCAGCGCCTGCAGTCGGTTTTCCGCCATGCGCAGGGCGAGGTATGCCGCTTCGAGATCAGCAGCGTCCGCGCTGCTCATCAGGCGCTCATCGGCCAGGCGAGGCAGGATCCTCAGCAGCGAACGCCCGCGCAGCTCGGGCTCGGAGCCGCCGCGCACGAGCTGATGCGCCTGAACGATGAACTCCACTTCCCGGATACCGCCGGAACCGAGCTTCAGATTCCCCTCCATGTCACGACGCAGTACTTCGCGGCGAATGCTCCGCTTCAACTGCCGCAGCGCATCGATGACACCGTAATCGAGATAACTGCGATACACGTAGGGCGTGAGAATTTCGCGATAAACAGCATCCTCGTACTCCGGCGCATTGAGCAAACGCGCCTTGACGTAAGCGTAACGCTCCCAGTCGCGACCGTTGGCGACGAGATACGACTCGAAGGCGGACAGGCCGATGACGAGCGGGCCCGCGCTGCCGAACGGCCGCAGCCGGGCATCTGTCCGATAGACGAATCCGTCTGCTGTCGGTTCGTTGAGGAGTTTGATCAGCTGCTGTGCAAGTCGCACGTAGTACAGCTGCACCGAGGCGGCATCGAGTTCATCGTCCGGAAACAACAGCACCAGATCGATATCCGACGAAAAATTGAGCTCGTGCCCGCCGAGCTTGCCCATCGCAAGCACCAGCAACGGCGGCGGCTCATGTTCGCCGAAATACTTCGCGCCAAAGCGCTCACGAGTCGCTCGTGCCGCGTAGTCGATCGCGGCCAGGACGAGCGCATCGGCAAGGTTCGACAATTCCTCGAGTTCCGCGCGCACCGCTAACTCGCCGGCGATCGCCCGCCAGGCGATGCGTGCCGACTCGATGCGGCGGATGCGGCGCAGGGAGCGCATCGCCTCGGTTTCCGTGCCACACGAGCGGGCGAACAGTGTCGCGACGCGATCGCGTGTGGCCGGCTCCACGCTCACGGCGCGCTCGAGAAACTCCGCCCCGCGGCGTTCGAGCGTTTCCAGCACGAATTCACTGCTGATCAGAGCACGCGCAGCCGAGCGTTCGAGCTCCTGCGGCAGATCAATGTCGAGTGCGGCTGCACGTTCGCGCACGCGGATCGACCTTTCAGTCAGGCTCGGCGGCAAATCCTCCGGCAAAATCAGATGCATTCAGCGGCCCGCCGGGCGCAGTTTCTACTGCAAGCTGTGATCGGGATTCTCCGGCCGGCAGTTGAACGGCTGGAGCTCGAGATCGGAGGGCGCATACGCTGCCGTCGACACGTCGAAATCACGCGTAAAAAACTTCGGATCGTAGTGCTCGATTTCCATCTGCAGTCGATTTTCTGCTGCGTCGAATCGCAGCCGCTCGATCGTCGTAAGCTCTGCGGAGTGGAGCAAGCCACGAGTCGGCTGACCCGGCATCTCCACATACTGGCGCAACACGCCCGGCGAAAAGTTCCCTGTCTCTATGACGAGTGTGTCTCCCTCGAAACGTCCGATCGAGTGTCCCAGTGAATTCTTCGGCACCTGCGCCGGATGGTCGTCGCGATCGAGGTAGATGATTCGCTCAACGTCCATCCATTCGTGGTGAATGATGATGCGGTCAGCGACGCGGGCGATCGACAACGGCGTTGCAGGGGCGAACCACACACGGCGAAGCGCGACCGGGTCGCAGCGAAACGTCGGGTCGTCGATGAATGGATCGTACTGTTCGACCGCCGCGCGCCCCGCCTCCGTCAAAAAATCCATCATCGGTTGCGGTCCGCTCGTACTGCGATTCGCGGGCACGAGCAGCCAGGTGCCATAGATGTCGGAGCGCTGCGCCTCCTCGGGCGATGTGCGGCCGGAGGCCGTCGCGACGGTCGGCCCGACACCGCGCGTCCCGTTGACATTGAGTACGCGTCCGTCCGCGAACCCGACCGTGTCGAAAAAACACATATAAGGATCACGACGCGCCTGGGCACCCGACAATGTCACGGTCGTGCCCGGCGCCAGCATGGCCGGTGCAATGCCGTTGCGCGTCAGTTGTGTGATGCCGTGAGATTCACAGACGTACTCGCGCATGCGCCCGTTTTCGTCTTCGGCCACGACGTGGAGGTAGGCGTGCGGATTGCGCTGCTCATATTCACTGATAACACCGCTGATGACGACGCGCTTCGAGGCATCGAAGTGCGGTGCAAAACTGTGATGCGCGCGCAGCGGCAGCGCGAGGCTCATGAGCATGCCGGCAAGCAGTGTTGGATATCTGATTCGAGTCATATCGCTCACACGAATAATGTACCACTGCACCGACGTTTTGCGGCCCGAAACGAAAGAAGCCCCGCAGTGCGGGGCTTCCGTTCGAGCATGAAATCCCGACAACGATTACATCATGCCGCCCATGCCATGGTCGTGGCCACCCATCGGTGCGGCCGCCTCTTCCTTGGGCTGCTCGGCGACCATCGCTTCGGTCGTGAGCAACAGACCGGCGACCGAAGCCGCGTTCTGCAGCGCGAGGCGCGTGACCTTGGTCGGGTCGATGATGCCGGCTTCGATCATGTCACCGTAATCACCCGTGGCGGCATTGAAGCCATAGCCGGCCTTACCGCCGACTACGGCGTTCAGCACGACAGAAGCATCGCCACCGGCGTTCGAGACGATCTGGCGCAGCGGCTCCTCGACGGCACGGCGCAGAATGTTGATGCCGACGTTCTGATCGTCGTTGTCGCCCTCGAGCTTGTCGATCTTCGCGCGAGCACGCACGAGCGCGACGCCACCGCCGGGCACGACGCCCTCCTCGACGGCTGCACGCGTAGCATGCAGGGCGTCTTCGACGCGCGCTTTCTTCTCTTTCATTTCGATCTCGGTCGCAGCGCCGACCTTGATCACGGCTACGCCGCCGGCGAGCTTGGCGACCCGCTCCTGCAGCTTCTCGCGATCGTAATCAGAGGTGGACTCTTCGATCTCCTGATTGATCTGATCGACGCGACCTTTGATGTCCTTGGCCTTGCCGGCGCCGTCGATGATGGTCGTGTTTTCCTTGCTCACCTGAATCTTCTTGGCTTCGCCGAGGTCTTCGAGGGAGGCCTTTTCGAGCGACAGACCGACTTCCTCGGAAATGACCTGCCCGCCGGTCAGGATCGCGATGTCCTGCAGCATCGCCTTGCGGCGATCACCGAAACCAGGCGCCTTGACACCGGCCACTTTGACGATTCCGCGGATGTTATTGACGACAAGGGTCGCAAGCGCTTCGCCTTCGATGTCTTCGGCAATGATCAGCAGCGGACGACCGGACTTGGCGACCGACTCGAGCAGCGGCAGCAGATCGCGAATGTTCGAAACCTTCTTGTCGTGGATCAGCACGTACGGGTTTTCGAGTTCGGCCGACTGGCTGCTCTGGTTGTTGATGAAATACGGCGAGAGATAACCGCGATCGAACTGCATACCCTCGACGACGTCGAGTTCGTTTTGCAGACCGGA
>JASFSB010000151.1:0-5775 GCA_050114615.1 Gammaproteobacteria bacterium | reverse complement strand
AAATTGGTGTTCTGATCCGGCGTGGGCATTTCCGGTTGCTCTTCGGGTTCCGGCGGCTTTTCGGGCTTGTTTTCTTCCCGCTCGACACGCTGCTCGCGTTCGACCCGAACGAAATCGGTGATCTCGAAGCGTTCCGCGTCCTGATTGAGACCCCGCCCTGACACGATCAGCAACTGCATCAGGAACAACAGGCCAAAAGTGACGGCGGCCCCCAGGCCGATTGCAGCTGCGACTCTACCAATCATGATGCGGTTCTCCCCTCGCTCATCCTGTACTCAAGCTTATACTATCCAGCTCAAGGTATGTCAAACGATCAGGCCCTGATACGGCCCGGCTTCGTGAAAACGGCCGCCTAGCCCTCACCGGCGGCAATGAGAACGTTACTGAGGCCGGCAGCTTTCGCGGCATCCATGACGGCGATGAGGTTCTCGTTGCGGGCTCGTGCGTCGGACTGGATGATCAGCCCCGCTTCCGGATTCTCGGAATGCAGCCGTTCGATCTGCAGACGGACGCCTGAAAGCTCAACCTCGTCGCCGTCGATCCAGATTTCCCCGTCCGGAGAAATCGCAACATAGATTGCGCCGCCCTGGGGCTCCTCCCGCGTCAGCGCGGTGGGGCGCTCGATATCGATGCCTGGCTGTTTGACGAACACAGCAGTCACGATGAAGAAAATCAGCATGATGAAAACGACGTCGAGCATCGGCGTCAAATTGATTTCAGTTTCTTCTTCGTCTTCGAGTTCGTCGTGTGCTGCCATCTAAGGCATCTCCTGTTGAAGCGTCTGTCCTAGTTCGTGGTCGTGATCGACAAGGCAATGTCTTCAGAGACCTGGTAGATCGAATCCATGACCGATACGAGCATTGCCGTCGTCGAATTCGGCTCTGCCTGCACGACGGCAGGACGCTCCGGATTCTCGGCGTATGCTCGGGCCACATTGGCCGTCACCGCCCGGATATCGACGACCCGATTATCGATCCAGATATCGTCGTTATTGTCGATGATGACGAGAATCGCGCCTTCTTCATCAGTCATCTGCGTAGACTGGTTCGGGTCCGGGCGGTCCCCGCCGATGCCCTGTTCCCGAATGAAACTGGCCGTGACAATGAAGAAAATCAACATGATGAAAACGACGTCGAGCATCGGCGTCAGATTGATTTCGTCTTCGTCGTCTTCCTGCTTTATGGCGGTAATGTGCCTGCGCATGCTAGTGATCCATCGTCATTTCGTCTTCGAGCAATCCGATACGGCGTCGCATCATGCGCGTCAGCACGGTCACGAGGAAGATGCCGGAGAGCATTCCGACCATGCCCGCCATCGTCGGCACGGTCGCCATCGACACACCGTCGGCCATGGAGCGCGCGTTTCCTGAACCGGTCACTGCCATGACCTGGAACACTGCAACCATGCCGGTGACTGTCCCGAGCAGACCGAACAGCGGGCACAGCGCGACGAAGGTCTGGATCATCGGCAATCCCTTGTTGGCCTGCTCCCGCACCCGGGAAATCATCGCCGCACGTATCTGATGCGCTTCCCAGGACTGACGCTCGCGCCGCTGTTCCCACTCAGCCAGCGTCGTCGCAATGAGCGACTTCAGGCTGGTATTGAAGTAGATCAGCCGTTCCAGAATCAGAATCCACATCAGCAAAATCACGATGGCGATGACGCGCAGCACCGGGCCACCGAGTTCGAGAAAATCTCGAATGGCCTCAAAAGCGTCTATCAGGATCTGCATGCTTTATCCGCCGTCCTATTGCGCTGCCGCACGTTCAGACTGCGCCGCCACGAGGCCGGCACTTTGCTCCTGCAGCACCTGAATGATGCTGCGGCTGCGTCCGTTTACGAACGTATGCAGCAACACGGTCGGAATCGCAACCACCAGACCCAGCACGGTCGTCATGAGGGCCTGTGAAATACCGCCGGCCATGACGCTCGCATCACCGGTGCCGAACAGCGCCATCGCCTGGAACGTTTCGATCATACCCGTGACCGTTCCGAGCAGACCCAGCAGCGGGGCTACGACGGAAATGATCTTGATGAATATGATGCCGCGTTGCAGCGCCGGCAGCTCCTTCAGGATCGCCTCACCGAGTTTGAGCTCGAGTGTTTCGGTATCAGCGCTGCGGTTCTGTGTGTATACGCTGAGGACGCGACCGAGTGGGTTGTTCTGCGTCGGGGATTCCGGTCGCTTGAGCTGCGAATTGACCTTGCCGCCGGTAATCGTCAGCGCGATCAGACGCCATACGGCGAGCAATACGCCAATTATGCCGAGCGCGATGATGACGTAACCGACCTCTGCACCCTGTTGAATGCGCTCGACAATCGTCGGCTGTGCGATCAGCAGGCCAAGCACCTGACCGCGCGTGATGTCGACGCCGAAACGCACCATGTCATCGCCCGGGCCGGCATTCATGACCGCCGAGGTGCTGTTGATGAAACGGGCTTCCGAAGGCTGGCGCTGCAGCTCAGAGATGCGCGGCTGGTTGTCGACGAACTCGTAGGCGAGATATTTGCCGTCGCCAACGATGTTGAACGCGCCGACGCGAACGATGTCCTCGGTAACCTGCTCACCGGTCGTCGTCGTCACGGTCGCGCCGTTGATGCGCTTGACCCGGCCGAGCTCCGTGGCTTCGCGCTGCAGCTCGTACCACAGGCGCTCGATTTCCTCGATCGACGGCAACACGGTCGTCTCGCCCATCTTGGCCGCAAGCTCTGTCAGGAACTGCGACCGATCCGGAAACTCGACGTTGGTCAGGGATTCGTTGAACGCGCTGCGGGCGTCGCCCGAAACCTGCTGCAAGACGCCAAACAGTTCACGCAGGGAGCCGAGACGCTCGTCGAGCTGGGCCTGCACGTCTGCGATAAGCAGTTCGTTCTCGTCAAACTGCGTTTCCAGCTGCTCACTGCGTGCCTCCTCTGCGGCACGCTGATTGCGCGCATTCTGGAGTTCCTGCTGCTGGTTCGCCTGGTTCTGACGGAACTGGGCGACGCGCCGGTCGTGCTCTGCATTGTCGCGCGTTGTGCCCTGCTCAACGCGCGACAGCAACTCCTGTAAATTCGTGGCGGGGTTGGTGTCCTGCGCCTGCGCGATACCGATGCCGAACCCTGCAGCGGCTGCGGCTACTACTAAAACCTTCTTCATGCGTCTCATTCCTCCGGTGGCGCTATCGGTATCGTGAATAAAGAAGCCGATGCCGGTCCGGCATCGAGCATCTCGAGTCCTTCAAGGACGGAATCTCTAAGATCAACGTCGAGCGGGTATTCCCACTGCCGCGTGCCCGGGTTGTAACGGCCGGCAATCTGTCGATCCGGCGTCAGAAACAGCAGCGCGACCCGACCGATCTTCAGAAAGTCGACCTGCCGCATGACACCGTCGATCTCGATCGTGCCTGAATAGCTGTCGTTGAACGTCCCGTAGTCGTTCTCGATCTGCCAGGCTTCCATCACGTTGCGAAACTTCTCGGCGACGCTGACGTCCGATCGGTCGACCAGGTCCTTCAGGAACTGCACGCGTTCCCGCCGCTCCTCCAGCAGAAACGGCGCGTCGAGCTCGATGAAGTCCTCGAGCCCGTCGATCATGCGAGTCATCAACGGCAGGATCTGCCGCTCGATGACCGAGACCTGATCGATGGACTCACGCAACTGTGCAAGGTCATCGTTCTGATCGTCGACGAGACGCTGCTGCACACTGTTATAGACTTCGAGCGTGTAGATCTCCTTGAGCACACGCTGGTACTCGTCGAATGCATCACGCGTTTGTTCGACGATACCGTCGATCTGATCCTGCTGCTGCTGTGCCAGGTTGAGGCGGCGACTTTCGGCCTCCACGATGCGCTCGACGCTCTGCGCATTCGCGAGACCAGTCAGGCAGACCGCGCCGACCGTTCCTGCCAGAAGCACCTGATACGGTTTCCCTCTCATGCTGTTCCTCAGCTTGTGCCCAATTCAATGTCCGGCCGTACTGCGCGCAACAGCCGTCGCGCGCAGTGCGACCTGAACGAAACTGCCAGAAAGGCCTCCTCAGCTACCGTCGACAAGCCCCTGTTGAGGAAGCGCCGTAATCTGAGTGAAGCCATTGTTGAGATTGCCCCCGAGGTCCCTCTTTCAATAAGGTCAATCGAATTGTTCTTTTCTTCCGCCAGGTCGCCCCATTCTCTTCAACCCCCCCCTCCGGGTGTTGCGCCCTGTGGCTGGCGACCGATTTCCGCAAAGAATAACGAAAAGAATCATAAGAAGCCATAAGTATCCCACGGGCCGCGCTGAGCGAACACGCGACGGATCGTCAGGTGCGAATCGCGGCCCGGAACGTTGACACGCCGCGGCAATTGCCCGATCATCGGCGCCTTGGAACCAATCCTGACTGACTGAGATGTTCGCGAACAACGACGCCCTCCACCTGCTCGTACTGCTTACGCAGACAAGGTGCGGGCGTGTAGCTTGACGACGAGCTGAATCGCAAAACCCCGCACCCGAAAGGCTGCGGGGTTTTTTTTTGGGAAAACGAACGGCAGGGGAAAACAGAGAATGAAGCTTTATGTGGAAAGCGACGTAACCGGTGACGCGCTCGCGGGCGAGCGGATCGCAGTGCTCGGCTATGGCAGCCAGGGGCGCGCGCATGCGCTGAACCTGCGCGATTCCGGCTATGACGTCGTTGTCGGGCTGCGATCCGGCGGCAAAAGCGCCGCAGTGGCGGCCAACGATGGTTTCGAGGTCGTCGAGCCGGCTGCAGCGGTGCGCGGTGCGGGCCTCGTCGCGTTTCTCGTACCGGATATCGCCCAAAAGGCCCTGTACGAGTCGGTCGAGGACTCGCTCGGCAAGGGCGCAACACTGTTGTTCGCGCATGGATTCAACATCCACTTCGGGCAGATCAGGCCGCGGGCCGATCTCGACGTCGTGCTCATCGCACCGAAGGGACCCGGTGATCTGGTGCGCCGTCAGTACGAGCAGGGGCGCGGCGTGCCGTGCCTGATCGCAGTCCACGCGGATCCGACCGGCAACGCCCATGCGCGCGCCTTGTCCTATGCCCACGGCATCGGCGGAACGCGCGGCGGCGTGCTCGAGACGACATTTCGGGAAGAAACCGAAACCGATCTGTTCGGTGAGCAGGCCGTGCTCTGCGGCGGGCTGACTGAACTGATCGTAGCGGGCTTCGAAACGCTGGTTGAAGCCGGTTATCAGCCGGAAGTGGCCTATTTCGAATGCATGCACGAGGTCAAGCTGATCGTTGACCTGCTGCACGAAGGCGGACTGAAGAAGATGCACGATTTCATCAGTGAAACCGCCAAGTGGGGCGATCTGATCAGCGGACCGCGTGTCGTGGACAGCCATACGAAAGAAGCGATGCGCGATGTGCTGAAGGACATCCAGGATGGCACATTCGCGAAAAACTGGGTTGCCGAAAACGAATCCGGCATGAAGCAGTACAACGCGCTGCTGAAGACGGATCTCGATCGCCAGATCGAGTCGGTCGGCCGCGACCTGCGCGGCCGAATGAGTTGGTTACAGGAGTAGTACGCCCGCAAGGGCACGCGAGGTGAAGCAAATGCACGCTGTGGATGACAATCACGTAGTCATATTCGACACGACACTGAGGGACGGAGAGCAGGCACCGGGATGCAGCATGACGCTCAACGAAAAACTCAGAGTTGCCGCAGCGCTCAGCAGCCTTCGTGTCGACGTCATCGAGGCCGGTTTTCCGGCCGCATCACCAGGCGACTTCGAGTCGGTTCAGGCGATAGCACGAAAAGTGCGCGGCGCTACAGTGTGCGGTCTCGCGCG
>JASFSB010000150.1:0-5784 GCA_050114615.1 Gammaproteobacteria bacterium | reverse complement strand
TGGCACTGGAATCAATATGATCATGGGCGCGGATCTTTCGCGTCAGACATCGAATCGCAGCGGCTTTCTCAGTGTATGGCGACTAATGGGCGACACTGGCATGAGCAGTGCGCCTTTGCTGACCAGCCTGATCATCAATGCCGCCGGCCTGGCGGCGGCCAGTGTCGTCGTTGCATCACTGGGTTTCGTCGGGGCGGCTGTGATGATCTGCCTCGTTGCGGAGACGCACCGGCCCTAGGCAGCACCGGGTGCCAGTGCGTCCAGATACGCCCTTACGGCCGCCGCGAACCCGAGCTCGAGCGCGTCGGCGGTGATTGCATGGCCAATACTGACTTCGGCGAGATTCGGCAGCGCCGCGCGGAGCACACGAGTGTTTTCGATCGTCAGATCATGGCCGGCATTGACACCGAGGCCGAGCTCGCCTGCGAGTTTTGCGCAGCGTGCGTAGTCGGCGAGTACTTCTGCGTAATCGCCGGAAGCGAATGCGGCGGCATAAGGTTCTGTGTAGAGCTCGATTCGTTCAGCGCCCGTGTCGTGTGCGCCGCGTACCGACTTCTCGAGCGGATCGACGAACAGCGAAACGCGCGCATTCATCCTTTGCAATGATTCGACGATGGCGAGAAGTCGGTCGCCGTCGGCCGAGAAGTCCCAGCCATGATCGGATGTGCGCTGACCCGGTGCATCCGGAACCAGTGTCACCTGGTGCGGACGAATCTCATCGATCAGGCCGAGAAACTCAGGCGTCGGATTGCCTTCGATGTTGAACTCGATCTGCGCGTAGTCTTCGTGCGCGAGTAAATCGCTGAGGTCGTACACGTCGCTGCGGCGAATATGGCGCTCGTCCGGTCGGGGATGGACGGTGATTCCCTGTGCGCCGGCGGCGATGACGAGCCTGGCCATTGCAGTAACGCTCGGATAGCCTACATCACGCTGATTGCGCAATAAAGCGACCTTGTTGAGGTTGACGCTGAGTTGGGTGGAAATCGACATTTGTGACGAAACTTTAACTGCTTACCCGGCGCGGCGCACGCTGGCTTACCATATGCAAATGGCTGGCTGGGACGGAGTTCAGGAATGCAGACTGCGATACCTTGCGCACTGATGCGCGGCGGCAGCTCGAAGGGGCTGTATTTTCTGCGTGACGATTTGCCTGACGATCCACCGGTGCGTGATGCCGTGCTCGTTGCCGCGATGGGTGCCGACGACCGGCAAATCGACGGAGCAGGGGGCGCGCATCCTTTGACGAGCAAAGTTGCGATTGTCAGCCGTTCTGAATCGCCGGCCGTCGATATCGATTACCTGTTCGTGCAGGTTGTCGTCGGCGAGGGTCGTGTCGACACGACACCCAATTGCGGCAATATGCTCGCCGGCGTCGCTCCGTTCGCACTCGAACACGGTCTCGTCGCTGCGGACGACGGCGAAACCCGCGTCAAAGTTCGCATGGTCAACAGCGAAAACGTCTGCGAACTCGTGGTGCAGACGCCGGGCCGCGCAGTCACCTATGACGGTGACGTGAGTATCAGCGGTGTGCCCGGCACGGGTGCGCCGATCGTATGTAATTATCTGGATGTCGCCGGATCGGCGAGTGGCGCATTGCTGCCGACAGGGCACATAAAAGACGTCGTCGATGGCATCGAGATCACGTGCATCGACAACGGCATGCCGGTCGTCGTTCTGCGCGCGGAAGATCTCGGCATCACGGGCTATGAAACCCGGGAAGAGCTCGATGCACATGCGGAGCTGAAGCAGGCACTGGAGTCGATTCGTCTGCAGGTCGGGCCGATGATGAACCTGGGCGATGTCGCGGCCAAAGTCGTGCCAAAGATGACCCTGATATCTCCGGCTCGCTCCGGCGGCCACATCAATACGCGTACGTTCATTCCGCACAACTGCCATGCAGCGATCGGAGTGCTCGGTGCCGTCTCAGTCGCAACCGCCTGTATCTGGCCAGGGTCGGTTGCCGACGGGATCGCGATCGTGCCGCCGGGCCGAACGAAGCAGGTGTCCGTCGAGCATCCTACCGGGGAGTTTTCGGTGACGCTCGACGTCGGCGGTACTGAGGACGAGCCGGTAATCGAGAAGGCGGGCCTGCTGCGCACAGCGCGAATGATCATGCGCGGCGAGGTACTCGTGCCCGCGAGCGTCTGGCAGCGCTGAGTAACTCTGTCGCGAAGGTCGGCATTCGCTCACTTCGCGATGCTGATCACTTCAGGCTCCATATAGCCCTTGAGACCGAGCAGCGAATATTGACGGCCGTAACCCGACTCCTTCGCGCCGCCGAAAGGGACGAACGCCGAGGTTGCCCGGTGTTGGTTCACCCATGCGGTGCCCACTTCGAGTTGCGCCGCGATCTCACGGCCACGTTCGGGGTCGCTGGTCCATACAGAACCGCTCAGGCCGAAGCGCGTGTTGTTGGCACGTTCGATCGCATCGTCGAGGTCGCTGTATTTGAGGATCGGTACGATCGGGCCGAACTGTTCTTCGGTGACGATGCGGCTTGATTCGTCGACTTCGGTAACGAGCGTCGGCGGAATGAAATAGCCTGGTGTTTCCGGGATTTCCCCGCCCGTCAGGAACTTCGCGCCGCTGCGTTTCGTGTCGGCGATCATTCCGACTACCTTGTCGTATTGCATTTTGTTCTGCAGCGGACCGAGCTGGGTATCCGGATCAAGGCCGTTGCCGAGCTTTGCCTGCTTCGCCTGCTCGACGAGCGCGTCACATAGTTCGTCATAAAGACTTTCATGCACGTAGATGCGCTTGATGGCCATGCAGACCTGACCGCTGTTGACGAAGGCTGCGAAAAACAGCTTGCCTGCGATCGCTTTCGGATCAGCATCCGGTAATACGATCGCGGGGTCGTTGCCGCCGAGCTCGAGCGTGACCCGCTTGAGCGTGCCGGCGGCGGAAGCCAGTACTTTTTTGCCGGTTGCGACCGAGCCCGTGAAGGAGATCTTGTCGATTCCGGCGTGCTCGGTCATCGCCGCACCCAGTTCGTCGCCGCCGGCGAGCACGTTCACCACGCCGGCCGGAAAAATGTCCCTGAGCAGCTCGCCGAGCTTGAGTGTGGTCAGTGGCGTGTACGGTGATGGCTTCAATACGACCGTGTTGCCGGTGTACAGCGCCGAGACGAGGGGTCCGAGTGCCAGATTCACCGGGGCGTTCCAGGGCGTGATGATCCCGACCACGCCGAGTGGACGGTAATGCAGCTCAATCGTGCGCTGCTCATCCTCTATCAGCGTCTCGACCGGTACCTCGATTCCGACCATCCCCTCGGATTGCGCGGCGCCCCGGTCGATTTCGGCCACCGACTGACCAATCGGCTTGCCTTGTTCCTGTGTCAGCAGCTTCGCCAGCTCATCCTGATTCTTTCGCAACGCATCCGCCAGCTCGCCGACGAGCTGCGCGCGATCCGCGTAAGTCGTTTTGCGCCAGCGCCTGAATGCCTTCCCGGCGGCCGCCACTGCGCGATCGAGCTCGGACGTTCCGGCTGCCGGACAGCTCGCGAATACGGCGCCCGTCGCCGGGTTGATGACGTCGAGTCTCGCGGCGGAATCCTCGAGGTTCCCGTCGATCAGCAGTCTGAAGTCCCGGCGCAGCGGAACGTTTTCTGCGCGCTCAGCCATGATGTTCTCTCCAGGCATGTACAACGTAAGCAGGCGAAAATCATACACGACCGACGCGTATGCGAGGCTGCTGCCGCCTGTGCTATCCTGCGCGCCGTCCCTGCAACCGTGCTCCCGAAGCCGAATAACTGACAAAAGGGGAGCCTCGGTTCGGTCGCTGAAACGTTCGCGGTGGCCATAAGAAATTTCGGCGGAGGAATACGATGAAAGTGATCATGGTTGGCCAGGGGGCTTTCGGCAGAAAGCATCTCGATGGAATCAGGAACATTGACGGCGTCGAAGTCGTAAGTCTGGCCGGTGGCAGCCCGGAGTCGACAAAGGCCGTTGCGGATCAATATGGGATTCCTCACTGGACGAGCGATCTCGATGAAGCGCTTGCACAACCTGGCGTCGAAGCGGCCATCATCGCTTCGCCGACTCAGATGCACGCGGACCAGGCCGTGCAGGTGCTCGAATCAGGCAAGCACGTGGAAGTCGAAATCCCCATCGCTGATTCGCTCACCGACGCGACGCGAATTCTCGATGCGCAGAAAAGGAGCGGTAAAATCGCGATGGCCGGCCATACACGCCGTTTCAACCCTTCGCACCAATGGATACACAACAGGATCGTTGCCGGCGAGCTGACGCTGCAGCAGCTGGTCGTGCAAACTTATTTCTTTCGCCGTCAAAACATCAATCTCGAGGGTAAGCCGCGCAGTTGGGTGGATCATCTGCTCTGGCATCACGCCTGTCACACCGTTGATCTGTTTCAGTACCAGACCGGCGAGACGGCGGCGGATGTTTTTGCGCTCGAAGGGCCGCATCACCCGGAGCTCGGAATCGCGATGGACATGACAATCGGCATGAAAGTGCCGTCAGGTGCCATCTGTTCCTTGTCCCTGTCGTTCAACAATGACGGTCCGCAGGGAACGTTCTTTCGCTACATTTGTGACAACGGTACCTACATCGCTCGCTACGATGATCTGGTCGACGGTAAGGAAAACCCGATCGATTTATCAGGCGTTGCCGTTTCGAATAACGGAATCGAACTGCAGGACCGGGAATTCTTCGCCGCAATAAAGGAAGGACGCGAGCCGAACAGTAGTGTTGCTCAGGTGTATCCGGCGATGGAATCGCTGCACCGACTCGAGCAGTGCCTGCAGGGCTGAGCAATGGCGATACCCGTGTGCATGGCGCCGGATCCGGATACCAGGACGCCGGATTACAAGCCGCCGCCGGGTGCGACCGATGCCCATTGCCATATCTTCGGCCCCGGTGACGTCTATCCATACGCGGCGGATCGCAGCTATACGCCGCCCGATGCGCCGCTCGAACGGTTCAGGGAACTGCAGGCGACGCTGGGCCTGGAGCGCGCAGTCCTGGTCAATGCGAGCTGTCATGGCACCGACAATACCGTCATTCTCGACGCGATCGCGCAAAGCGGCGGTAAGTATCGCGGTGTCGCGAACGTCGACGGTTCGGTCAGCGATGCCGAACTGGAGCGGCTCCACGAGGGCGGCATTCGCGGCATCCGCTTCAATTTCGTGCAGCATCTCGGCGGCACGCCCGATCTGGCTGAATTCCATCGTCTCGTGAACCGAATTCGTTCGCTCGACTGGCATGTCGTTCTGCATTTCGATGCGGCCGATCTGCTCGAGTTCGAGGAAATGCTGCTCGGGCTGCCGGTGCCGTTCATCATCGACCACATGGGTCGGGTACCGACGAAAGACGGACTGGATCAGCGCCCTTTCGAAATCCTGCTCGAGACGGCTCGCATGGAAAACTGCTGGGTCAAGATCTGCGGCGCTGAACGCATCAGCTCTGCCGGACCGCCGTTCACGGACGCTGTCCCTTTCGGTCAGGCGATTCTCGACGTCTGTCCTGATCGGGTCTTGTGGGGCACCGACTGGCCGCACCCGAACATAAAGAAATATATGCCCAACGACGGTGATCTGGTCGACCTGATACCGTTATTCATGCCCGATGAGGCGCTGCAACGGGCCGTGCTGGTCGACAATCCCCACCGTCTGTACGGCTTCACCGGCTAGTCGGCTGGCGTCAACCGGGTTGCTGGCACCACTGGACCACGTCGGCGGCGGCCTTCTCGCGCGCAGCTTCGATTTCTTCGTCCGTCAGGAATTGGCGCTCGCCGCTCGGCAGCACGCGGTACAGTCGCGTCGAA
>JASFSB010000149.1:0-5794 GCA_050114615.1 Gammaproteobacteria bacterium | reverse complement strand
CGTCGAATTTGCCGGTACCGTCACCCGCGTTGAGTGGCTTAATCCACACGTATGGTTCTACATCGATGTCGAGAACGACGATGGCACGGTAGATAACTGGGCGTTTGAAATGGGCAGTCCGAATCGATTGCAGCGTTATGGCTGGCATGAAGGCTCGCTGCCGCCGGGGCAGCAGATCACGGTCACGGGATCGCGCGCGCGCGACGGTAGCCTGAAGGCTGCAGTAGAAACAGTGATTCTGCCTGGCGGGCGCGAATTATTCGGTGCGCAGGACGCGGCGCCGCAGTAGCTGATGCTGGTGCCCAGGAGAGGACTTGAACCTCCACGGGGTTTCCCCCACTGGCACCTGAAGCCAGCGCGTCTACCAATTCCGCCACCTGGGCAGGTGCGAGAAGGCGGTCGAATGTACTGACTGCCCAAAGTGCTGTCAATCGTACTACCGCCGGGGTTTGGCTAGAATGCCACAGCGCAGAGCATTATTCCCGGGGCCATCGATGAACACATCCTTATTACGCGTTTTCCTGCTGCTGATGCTGAGTGCGAGTCTCGCAGCCTGCAGCGACCCGACGACCACCGGCCCCGCAATGCCGGGAGCTGCCGCTGCGGACACGGCATCGGGTTCGGGCGCACGGATTGGTGCATGGGGCATCGACCTCAGCGCACGCGATACCGAAATCCACCCGGGCGACGACTTCGATCGATACGCCAACGGTGAGTGGTTCGACGAATACGAAATTCCGGCGGACCTGCCGCGATTTGGCGTATTTGTCGAGCTCGGGCTCGCGGCAGAAGAAGACGTTCGCGCCATTGTCGAGGAACTCGGCGCCGCCCCGTCGGCTGACGGCTCGCTCGAGCAGAAGGTCGGTGACTTTTATGCATCGTGGATGGATACGCCGTTGCTCGATCAGCTCGGCCCCGCGCCGCTCGAGCCCGGCCTGAACCGCATTCGTTCACTCGCTGACAAGGCTGCGCTCAAAGAGGCATTTGCCGACCTGCATCTCATCGCGCCGTTTTCGATCGGCATCATCCCGGATCCGGCGGACACGACCCGTTACATTGCCTTCGTCGAACAAAGCGGGCTGGGGATGCCCGACCGCGATTACTACCTCAATGAAGACGAGCGTTT
The DNA here is from genome assembly GCA_050114615.1 of Gammaproteobacteria bacterium. Classification (GTDB taxonomy): domain Bacteria; phylum Pseudomonadota; class Gammaproteobacteria; order Steroidobacterales; family Rariloculaceae; genus JAHEEO01. The sequence continues at coordinate 4,668 of JASFSB010000149.1, read as the reverse complement.
CGCCGAGTATCGCGCCGCATACCGACGGTATATCGCCACTGTGCTGAGGCTCGCCGGCATTGATGCCGCGGAATCGCGCGCGGACGCCATTGTCGATCTCGAGCATCGTCTCGCGGAAGTCCACTGGTCGCGCGAGGAGTCCCGCGACATTCAGAAGATCTACAACCCGATGGCGCCGGGTGAGCTTGCAGCGCTCGCGCCGGAACTGCCCTGGTCGGGCATTTTCGACACGCTCGGTCTCGGTGCTGTCGAGACGTTCGTCGTGGCCCAGCCCTCGGCGATCGATGCGGCTGCGGCAATTGTCGAAGCGACATCGCTCGATGTGCTGAAGGACTATCTGGCATTCCATTACATCCGCGGCGCCGCACCGTTTCTTTCGAACGACTTCGACTCCGCGAATTTCGAGTTCTATTCGCGCACGCTGCAGGGCAACGAGGAGCAGCGCGAACGCTGGAAGCGTGGCGTGCAGCAGGTCAACAACGGTCTCGGCGAAGCGATCGGTCAGATCTATGTCGAACGGCATTTCCCGGCGGCTGCCGAGGAAGGCATGCATGTGCTGATCGACAATCTCGTCGGAGCGATGGAAGAGCGCCTGCGTCAAAACGACTGGATGGATGAGGCAACCCGGGAACAGGCCCTGATCAAGCTGTCGACCTTCGAGCCACGGATCGGTTATCCGAGCAAGTGGACCGACTACAGCGCGCTGCGCATCCGCGCCGATGCACTGCTGGAAAACATGTTTGCCATCCGGGAATTCACCTGGCAGCAGGACGTCGAGCGGCTGGCCGGGCCGGTCGATCGCGAGCTGTGGGACATGTCGCCGCAGACCGTCAACGCCTACTACAATCCGCTGCTCAATCAGATCACCTTCCCGGCTGCGATTCTGCAGCCGCCGTTTTTCGATCCCGATGCCGATCCTGCCGTGAATTACGGTGCGATCGGTGCCGTCATCGGTCATGAGATCGGTCATGGCTTCGACGACCAGGGTCGGCGTTTCGATGAGCAGGGCCGTATTCGCGACTGGTGGAGTGCCGCGGCGGATGAACGATTTTCCGTTCGCGCGCAGCAGCTTCGCGGTCAGTACGATACCTATGAGCCGCTGCCGGACATGTTCATCAACGGACAGCTCACGATGGGCGAGAACATCGGTGACCTCGGTGGCCTGCAGATGGCCTACGCGGCCTACCACCGCTATCTCGATGCCACCTCCGACGGTGTGGCGCCGGTGCTCGACGGCCTGAGCGGCGATCAGCGGTTCTTCCTGGCCTGGGCTCAGGTCTGGCGTTCGAAGGCCCGTGAGGATTTCACGCGCGCACAGCTCGTGTCCGATCCACACAGTCCGCCGCGCTATCGAATCAACGGCGTCGTGCGCAACCTCGACGCGTGGTACGACGCGTTCGCCGTGAATGAGGATCACGCATTGTATTTGCCACCGGAGCAGCGCGTTCGCATTTGGTAAGGTGTAGCATGCGCTCCCATGGCAGCCGATCGATCGACGTCGCGGCGCGGTTCGCGCAAAGACAACTACCGTCACCCCATTCCTTCGCGTATTGCAATCATCGAGGCGCTCGAGAGTGCCCCGGGTCCGCTGCCGTTTGACGCGCTGCTGAATCGGCTGAAGGTTTCCGGTGAACAACCGCGGCGCGGAATGGAGAACCGCCTCAAGGCGATGGTTCGCGACGGCCAGCTCATCCGCAACCGCGCGCGCGAGTATTGCCTGACCGGTCATCTCGATCTCGTCTCGGGCGTCGTTTCCGCTCATCGCGACGGTTTCGGATTCCTGAGTCCCGATGCAGGCGACGAAGACATTTACCTGTCCGCGCGCGAGATGCGGCCACTGTGGAACGGCGATCGCGTCGCGGTCCGCGTGTCGCGCGGCAAGAAGGGACTCGACGGTCACGTCGTCGAGATCCTCGAACGTAACCGCACGGAGATCGTTGGCCGGCTCGAGCGCGAGCGCGGGGTCGACTTCGTTACCGAGGCGGGTCAGACGACGACCGAGATTCTGATCGGTCGCGGGCATCGCGGACGGGCGAAGCCGGGCGATACCGTTCGCGTCGAGGTGCTCGAATACCCGACGCACCGCGGTCCGGCCATCGGCCGGATCGTCGAGATCATCGGTCGACCCGGCGACACGGGAATCGAGACGGACGTGGCCATTCTTGCGCACGGCATTCCGGACCAGTGGCCCGGCGAGTTGATCGCGGAAGCCGAGGCCTTTCCGGACACTGTGCCGGCAGGCGCGAAGCGCGGGCGTGAGGATCTTCGCTCGCTGCCACTCGTTACGATCGACGGTGCCGATGCGCGCGATTTCGACGACGCCGTCTATTGTGAACGCACGACCGCGGGGTTCCGCCTCGTCGTTGCGATTGCCGATGTCGCGCACTATGTGCGCCCGGATACCGCGCTCGACGCCCAGGCGCAGCTGCGCGGAACCTCCGTTTACTTCCCCGATCGCGTCGTGCCGATGCTGCCCGAAGCGCTCTCGAACGGATTGTGCTCGCTGAATCCGAAAGTGGATCGACTCTGCATGGTCTGCGAAATGCATGTGAGCGAGGCAGGAAAGGTCACGCGCTCGCGTTTTTTCAACGCCGTCATGCGCTCGAGCGCCCGTCTGACTTATTCGCGGGCCTGGCAGCTTCTCAGCGAAAAGCCCGCATCGGCCGCGGATCGCGCGCTGCGTGAGACGCTCGAGCCGCTGCAGGCCGTCTATCGCGCGTTCGCGAAAGCGCGCAGGAACCGCGGCGCGATCGATTTCGAATTCCCGGAAACGAAAATCCGGCTCGGTGACGACGGGCAGGTCGAGCGCATGCACCCGCTCGAGCGGCTCGAATCGCATCGCATCATCGAGGAATGCATGATCGCGGCAAACGTCGAGGCGGCGAAGCAGCTCGCGAAGACACGCATGCCGGCGCTGTATCGAATTCACGAGGCACCCAAAGAAGAGAAAATCGAGGAGCTGTGGCCGTTTCTGCGAACGTTCGATATCGCGCTGCCGCCGCCGGACAACATCAGGCCGAAGGACTTCAGCCGAATTCTCGACACACTGGCGCACCGACCGGAGGTCGAGATCGTCCGGATGATGGTGCTGCGTTCGATGAATCAGGCGAAGTATCAGCCGACGAACGTGGGGCATTTCGGTCTGGCGCTGAGTCAGTACGCGCATTTCACGTCACCGATTCGCCGCTATCCCGACCTGCTCGTGCATCGGGCACTGAAGTGGCACATCGAACACGGATCGTTCAAGGGCTATGGCTATTCGATGCAGGAAATGACGCGCCTCGGGGAGCAGACCTCGCGCTGCGAGCGGCGCGCGGACGAGGCAGTCTGGGATGTGGAAGAGCAGCTCAAGTGCGCGTTCATGCGCGAGCGCATTGGTGAGGAGTTCGATGCCCAAATCAGCAGTATCGTGCCGTTCGGCGCCTTTGTCAGGATTCCCGAGTTCGGCATCGACGGCCTCGTGCACGTCTCGGCACTGCCGCGCGACTATTACCATCGGAATTCGTCCGGTACGGCGCTCGTCGGCGAACGCTCCGGCCGGCGCTTTGCACTGATGGATGCGCTGCGCGTCCGGGTTTCCGGCGTCAGTCTGGAGGAGCGCAAGATCGATTTCGTGCCGGTCGCCGATGCCAATTCGCGGGAGCGGCGCGGTGGCTGATCGCCGCCGCGGCCGCCGGCCGCAGGCACCCACACACGCCGGGGGCGGGCGCGTATTCGGCGTCCATGCTGCGCGTGCCGTCATCGATCAGCGCCCGGAATCGATCCGTCAGGCCTGGCTACTCGAGGGACCGCTGCGCGGTGCACTGGCCGAGCTCGGCGCGCTGCTCGAACGCCGGGGCGTCGCGCGCGCCCACATGGCGCGCGCGGCGCTCGATACACTGGCTGACGGCGGCACGCACCAAGGCATTATTCTGGAAGTACAGTCACTTAAGCCACTTTCATTATCTGAATTCGAAGAACTGGTCATCGCACGCGGTGCGGCGCTGCGCTTGCTGTTGCTCGACCAGGTGGAAGATCCGCGCAATCTCGGGGCCTGCCTGCGCAGCGCCGCTGCGGCGGGTGTGGATGCGGTCGTCGTGCCGCGCGACCGCGCGGCACCGCACAGCGCGGCCGCCGTCAAGGCAGCCGCAGGCGCGACGGAATTCGTGCCGCTCGTCCGGGTCACGAACCTCGCCCGCACGATGCGCTTTTTGCGCGAGGCCGGCGTCCGGATCGCCGGCGCGGCGCTCGATGCGCCGGTATCGCTGTACGAGGCGGCGCTCGAACCGCCGGTGGCGCTCGTGCTCGGTAGCGAGGGCACAGGGCTGCGGCGGCTGACGCGTGAGCACTGCGATGAGCTCTTTTCGATTCCGATGCGCGGCAGTATTCAGAGCCTCAACGTCGCGGTCTCGGCCGGCATCGTCATATTCGAGTCGCTGCGGCGCGGCTGAGCAGCGGTTGAGCCTGCGCTGCCGCTGGCGTACGATACGCGACCTTCGTCGCCCCCCGTCGGGGTCGCGACGACTCCTTGCCTCACCGCAGTGTGCGGGAGGCTGTTAACCGTAAGGAGCACAATGAGACATTACGAAGTTGTATTTCTGGTCCATCCGGATCAGAGCGAGCAGGTGCCTGCCATGATGGCGCGTTATCGGAGCATGATCGAAGGTTCCGGAGGCGTCGTTCATCGCG
>JASFSB010000148.1:0-5797 GCA_050114615.1 Gammaproteobacteria bacterium | reverse complement strand
CTGCCATCGCGCGCGGCACGACTGTGCTTTGTGCGAACGCGGCCGTATCGGCTGCTCAGCGTGCATTCTGCGGCCGCCTGCTCAGCGCCGTCGGTGCCGTATTCTGGGTTGAACACGAAGCGATGCTTGATGCAGTGACGGCGGTCTCCGGCAGCGGCCCGGCCTATGTATTCCTGTTGACCGAGTGTCTTACCGCTGCCGGCATCCGGCAGGGACTGCCGGAACCGCTCGCCGCCGAACTCGCACTCCATACGGTGGCCGGCGCAGGCGCCTATGCGCTCGATTCGCAGACACCGGTCGCTGCGCTGCGTGAGCAGGTGACGAGTCCTGGTGGTACGACGGCCGCGGCGCTCGGCGTACTGATGCGCGACGATGCGTTGCTGCAGCTCGTCGACGAGGCCGTTGCAGCGGCGGCTGCACGCAGCGCCGAGTTGTCTTCGGAATAAAGACAGCGCCCCCGCCGGGGGGGGCGCTGCAGCCGCGGTCAGACGAGCCGAGTGTCGTTACTGTGCGCCGGCAGGATGGGTGAATACGATGACTTTGCCGGCATCTATTCGGACATTGCCGTCATCGTAGCTTCCGTAAGCGGCCGTCGCACGGACCGTGTCCGAGTTACTGATTCGCAGTGACAACTCGTCGACGAAGTCGGCAAAGTCGATGAACAGTTCGACGTGGCCGGGCTCGTGCAGGCTGTAGAGCCCGCGGGAGGCGCTCGGTGATATCGTCGGCGCGGCGCCGAGATCCAGAAGGTCGATGACTTCCCTGCCAATCTTCAAATGATGACGTTCGCCGAGTTCCGGATTACCGAGGTCGGGCACCAGGCCACTCGCACCCATGCTCAGAAACGGCGCATTCGTACCGGGTGCCAGCCAGCCGATCCCCAGGGCGACGCGCAGTTGTGTGTGTGCCGTGAGACTCACCGCAGCGAAATCGGGCGGGGCGACGCCGTATCGTGTCGGAAAACCGGCGATGCGTGCCGGTCGGCCCACGCTCAGTAAGTCGAGCGGGAGATCGCCGGTTGCGACCTCATACGTCGCGGGGCTGGCGTCCAGGTCCGCGCTGATCCCGGTATCGGTGAAGTCGAAATGATCGATGCTGAGGCGGTCGATGCCGCGCAGATTCATCGTCACCTGTCCGGTCATGACATCCACGACCTCGCCTGAAAGATGCGTAGGGTGCATGCGCACTCGCGAGTTCGTCGCATCGAGCACCGGCGCGAGGTCCGGTGTCGCTGTCGCGGGATCGAATTCGCCGAATGCCACGATTCGCTGGCCGACAGAAAGATCGTCCTTGTCGTAGTCGCCATCGCGGTCGGTGACTTTGAACACGCTCGTATTCGGGCCTGTCTGAACGAATACGGTTCTGTGAAAGCGGGCACGATCGCTGCGAGTGATCGCAAAGGCGCCGCGGACGGTCAGCAGGTCTTCGCTGCGTGCAACGATGTTGCCATGGACAGCATCGAGCCTGTCGCCCTCGACGGCATCGCGTGCAAGGACGAGTTCTGCCGTAAACGTCCGGTCGTTCACGTCCAGCACGCCAAACGCGACCGTCAGTGCGCCGGCGCCGATTCCATCGAGCGCCAATAGACCTGCATTCCCGACGAGTACCTGATCGCCCAGTTCGAACGTCGTCGCGTCGGTAGTGTGAATCGTCGCCGGGCCGTAATCGCCGAGCCTGTGATGCCAGGGGCGTACGCGAATGTCATAAGACTGGCCGGCAACGTCGACTCCAACGAGCGCTCCGCGCACGCGCAGTTCCTTCTCATCGACCGGTGCGAGCTCAGCAGTGATGAACGGCTCGGTCATCAACCGCGGTGGCGAGACGCTCGTGTCGACATCGTGCGAGGCCGCGAGATCGAAGTCGACACCGAGGAATGCGGTCCGGCCGCGCGTCAGTGCGAGCTGATCATCGTCCGGCAGATCGATGCGCAGGTCGACGCTGCCGAGCGCGTTCCCGAGCTCATCCACCGGGCTCGCCGCGACGATGTCACCGGCAGACTCGACGTAGATTTCCGCTGCGGAGTAGTCGAGCCGGATCGAACCGCCGACATAGACACCGGGCGGCAGGAAAACGGCACTGACGAGTTCGGTCAGATCCGTCAGCTGAGCAAAGTCGACGCGAGTCGTCGCGGGCAGAATCTCGACGACGTCGCCACTGGCACGTTCGAGCGTAAGTGCCTCGACGTCAACCGAGTAGCTGACGATGTCGCCTTCGGCGTCCGTCAGGCCGACCAGCAGCGTCGAGCAATCAAGCGATGCGCCTGCTCCGGTCGGGTCGCAGGTGGCAGTCAAAGGGTTTGCGGGCTGGTCATCTCCGCCGCCGCCGGATCCTCCGCAGCCAGCCAGACCCAGCGCGATCGCACCGGCCAATAGCCATCCCTGGGCGCGTAGCCGGTCCCATGCCGTTGTGGAATGCGTCATTGTCGTCTCCTTACGGGTTTCGCTGGTATGTGCCGGTATAAACGCGGCAGAGCGGAATCGGTTGACGTGCTTGTAATCCTGATTACCGGTGTCACAATGAGCCGATCTTCCACGGGGAATCGAAGTCGCTCCGCGTAGTTGCAGTGCCCGGAGCTCTTTGCATGGCCGAACAAAATTCCGAGGAATACGTCGAGTCGGGTGAGACCCATACCGGTCTGCGCCAGGCAATGCGCGGGACCGGTGAAAACGGTCTCGATCTCATCTGCACGAAACTCGCGGTGGACTTTCAGTGTCTGGATGCCGAACGACTCGCCGAGCGCTTTTCGGCAGGTCTGCAGTCGCTGACTGACGCCAGTGGGGCCGATTCGGTTTTCATTGCCGTTTTCGATCTCAGCCGGCGCTCGATCGAGACGGTTTATGCCGGGCACTCGGCGTTCGCGGTGAGTAACCCCGAGGTATTGACGGGTCGGGATCTCGCGTCGTTTCCCTGGCTCGCGAAAAAACTCGGCCATCTTGCGCTCATCGATATCGCCGATACGGCCGAGCCCGGCGAACGTAACGCCACGGACGCGCAGGAGCTCGCGCGCCTGCATATCGCTGCCCTGACGGCTGTCGGTTTCAATATTGGTGCACAGGTGGGCGGAATGCTCGGTGTCGCCAGCGCAGCACCTCATCCGCAGTGGAGTGCGGATTTTCTGCTTGCTCTGAAGCTGATCAGCGTGAGCTGCTCGAGCGGCCTCGAACGCATTCGCCTTCACGAGGAGCTCGCAATGCTGCAGGAACGCGATCGCCTCGTGACCGAAACCGGTAACGACGGCCTGTGGGACTACGACGTTCGACACAACTCCATGTATTTCTCGCCGCGCTGGCGCACGATGCTCGGCTACTCGAGCGACGAGGATGTGCCGGACTGGCGTTACCTCGTGCATCCGGATGACATCGCCCGCGTGCAGCGGCAGCTGCGCGATCACCTCGAAGGCAAGACACCCTTGTTCGAGAGCATACACCGCATGCGCCATGCAAACGGCGACTGGCGCTGGATCGAGTGCCGGGTTCAGGGCCGCGTCGACGAGCACGGTCGCGCAATTCGGCTCGTTGGGATCGAAACGGATATTACCGAGCGGCGATTGTATGAAGAAGCGCTGTTTCGCGAAAAGGAGAGCGCGCAGATCACGCTGCAGTCGATCGGTGACGGTGTCGTCACGACCGATACGGAGTCGAACGTTCAGTACCTGAACCCGGTGGCGGTCGGGCTGACCGGCTGGGAGCTTGACGATGCCGTCGGCCATCCGATTGACGAAATCTTCCGGGGCTTTCACGAGGAGACCTGCGAACCCGTGGAGAACCCCGTGACGATCGCCATGCGTCGCAACAGACGCACGAAGACGGTCCGACCGACGCTGCTCATTCGTCGTGACGGTAACGAGCTTTATATCGAGAGCACCGCCGCACCGATACGCGACCCGAATGGCAACGTTACCGGCGGCGTGCTCGTCTTCCATGATGTCAGTGAGTCGCGTGAGCTCAATCGGCGTCTGAGCTACGCTGCCAGCCATGATGTGCTGACCGAGCTCGTCAATCGCAGCGAGTTCGAAAATCGACTCAAGCGGGCGCTGAACAGCGCACGAGCCGAGGAGACTTCGTACGCGCTGCTGTATCTCGACCTCGACCAGTTCAAGATCGTCAACGATGCCTGCGGGCACAACGCCGGTGACCAGCTCCTGCAACAGCTCGGTGCACTGCTCAAATCGAAGATCCGCTGGCGCGACACCCTCGCACGACTCGGCGGCGATGAGTTCGGCGTGCTCCTGGAGGGCTGCACGGTGGAAGAAGCCGTGCGCACGGCCGAGACGCTTCGCGAGCTCGTCGCGGATTTCCGTTTCGTCTGGGAAGAACGAACGTTCCGGCTCGGCGTGAGTATCGGCGTCGTTCCCATCATGCCGAATACAGACGATGTCGCTTCACTGATGACGGCTGCCGACAGCGCCTGCGCTGCGGCGAAAGATGCGGGCAGAAACCGCATTTATTGTTACGAAGAGAATGACATCGATCTGATGAAGCGCCGCAAGGAAATGCAGTGGGCGGCGCGAATTACGAACGCACTGGAAGAAAATCGCTTCGAAATGTATCGACAGACGATTCAGCCACTTCATCAGGGACTGGAGCAGGGCGCGCACTACGAGCTATTGCTGCGTATGCGCGATGAACAGGGTCAGATCGTCTCGCCTGAGCTTTTCATCAACTCGGCGGAACGTTACGGGCTGACCCCGCAGATCGATCGGTGGGTCATTACCAACGTTTTCCGCTGGCTGGTATCTGAGGCTGACGAGCGCGAGCGTTTGGCGCTATGCTCGATCAACCTCTCCGGCCGTAGTCTGGCCGATGAGAAATTCCTGCCGTTCGTCATCGAACAATTCAAAACGAGTGGCCTCAACGGGGCGCTCATTTGCTTCGAGATTACTGAAACTGCCGCTATTGCCAGTTACTCTCAGGCCAATCGCTTCATCCATGCGCTGAAAGAACTCGGGTGTCGTTTCGCGCTCGATGATTTCGGCACCGGCTTGTCTTCTTTCGGTTACCTGAAGCATTTCCCCGTCGATTTCCTCAAAATCGACGGCAGCTTCGTGCGCGAGATCATTCACGATCCGATCGATCGGGAAATGGTGCGGTCGATCAACGAGATTGGTCATCTGACCGGTAAACGCACGATCGCGGAGTTTGCCGAAAACGAGGAAATTATCACGATGCTGCGTGGCATCGGAGTCGATTACGCGCAGGGATACGGGGTCGACAGGCCACAGGAGCTTTTCAAGGCGACCGACTATCCGGACGTCAGCAGCTCAGTCGAATAGCATCGAGAAGTCGATCGCTCTGACGTTCTTGGTCAGGCTGCCGATCGAAATCATGTCGACGCCGGTTTCCGCGTATTCGCGCACATTGTCCAGCGTAATGCCGCCGGAAGCTTCGAGCAGCTTGCGGTGATCGCGATACGCGTCACGCAGTTTGACGGCTTCGCGCAGCATGTCCGGAGTAAAGTTGTCCAGCAGCAAACGGGATGCGCCGGTTTCGAGCGCTTCATGTAACTCACTGATCGTTTCGATCTCGACTTCGATGAATGCGCTCGGCGAAAGCTGCGTTGCACGGGCAACGGCGTCGCGAATGCTTTTCGATGCGGCAACGTGATTTTCCTTTATCAGCACGGCATCGTACAGCCCGACGCGATGATTGCTGCCACCGCCGCATCGCACCGCGTATTTCTGCGCGATGCGCAGCCCCGGGAGAGTCTTACGTGTGTCCAGTATCCGGGCTTTCGTTCCCGCGACCGCTGCGCAGTATTTCGCGGTTTCGGTGGCTGTTGCCGAGAGGGTTTGCAGGAA
>JASFSB010000147.1:0-5837 GCA_050114615.1 Gammaproteobacteria bacterium | reverse complement strand
GCGCAACATTGTGATCGGCGTCTTGATGCCCGTCACAGCAAATCGCCGCATTATACACAGCGTTTCACGCACCTGACCACTGAATGCACCGTGCCGGCTGCTACACTCAGCCACGATGAACCCGCTACGAGGCAGTCTTTCTTTGGTTTTGCAGTCCGTCATCGGCGGCCTGGCGATTGCTTTTATCATCGTCCTGATCAATCCGCGGCTGATCAGCCCTGACGAGCCGAACGACCGACTCAGCGCCGGATTCGCCGATGCAGTCGCTCACAGCAGCCCGGCGGTCGTCAGCATCTTCACATCGCTGCGCTCGAGCCCGATGTCCGGCAGCACCGCCGTGCCGACGCGGGGCGCACTGGGCTCAGGCGTCATCATAGATGAGGCCGGCTATGTCGTCACGAACTGGCACGTCGTCGAGGGCGCGAGGGAACTGGTCGTGCAGCTTGCAGACGGACGCATCGCAAGCCCGGAGCTCGTCGGCGCCGACCCCGAAACGGAACTCGCCCTGCTCAGACTCGACCTGCCCGATCTGCCTTTCGCTGAGCTCGGTTATTCGGATCGGCTGCGCGCCGGGGACGTGGTGCTCGCGATAGGCAATTCGCTCGGCCTGAGCCAGACAGTCACGATGGGCATCGTCAGCGCAACGGGCCGCGGGCAATTTCATCCAGACTGACGCGGCCATCAATATCGGGAGCAGCGGCGGTGCGCTGATCGACACCCAGGGGCGGCTGGTCGGAATCAATACCGCGGTCGTCGGGCGCAGCGGCTGGCAACGCGGCGCGCCGGAAGGCCTCGGCTTTGCCATCCCGATCAATCTCGTGCGCGGCGTCGTCGCGCAGCTCATCGACCATGGACGGGTCATCCGCGGTTATCTCGGTGTCGAACTCAGCGACCTTTCTGCGGCTGAAGCGGAGTCACTGGGCCTGAGCGGTTCGGCTGTGCTCGTCCAGGAAGTCGCCGGTCCGGCGCAGGCGGCCGGGCTGTCCGCCGGCGACATCCTGACGCACATGGACGGGCGGCGAATCAGTAACGCTCAGCAGCTCATCAGCATGGTCGCCGGCACGCAGCCCGGCACGATTGTCCGAATCCACGTCGCGCGTGTGGGCGGAGATTCGTTCGAAACCGACGTTATGCTGGACGAACGTCCGGCGCGCCTGCCATAGCGACCGCTCAGCTGTGCAGGCGCCTGATCCGGGCACCGAGCTGAGCGAGCTTCTCTTCCAGGCATTCATAGCCGCGATCGATGTGATAGATACGATCCACGACCGTGGTCCCGCGCGCAGCGAGTCCTGCGAGCACGAGGGAAGCGGACGCCCGCAGATCTGTCGCCATTACCTGCGCTGCCGTCAGGCGCTCGACGCCGCGAAGAATCACGGTTCTGCCCTTGATCGACAAATTCGCGCCCATGCGCTGCAGCTCGAGTGCATGCTGGAAACGATTCTCAAAAATCGTCTCGGTAATCGACGCGGTACCCTCAGCGACGGCATTCAGTGCACAGAACTGGGCCTGCATGTCCGTCGGGAACCCAGGATAAGGCGCCGTGACGATATCGACGGCGCGCGGCCGCCGACCGCTCATATCGACTTCGATCCAGTTCCCGCCCTCTTCAACGGCTGCGCCGGCCTCGCGAAGTTTTTGCAGGACGGAATCGAGGTCGCCGGGACGCACGCGCTTCACGCGCACCTGACCGCCCGTGATCGCAGCGCCGACCAGGTAGGTGCCTGTTTCGATTCTGTCGGGCATCACGGTCCAGGGTGCGCCGTGCAGCCGCTCGACGCCGTTGACTCGGATCGTGCTCGTGCCGGCGCCTTCGATCTGCGCGCCCATCGCTGCGAGATACCCGCACAAATCCACGACCTCGGGTTCACGCGCGGCGTTTTCGATGATCGACTGACCTTTCGCCAGTGTGGCCGCCATGATCAGGTTCTCCGTGCCGGTCACCGTTACGGTATCGAGCACGATGCGTGCCGCCCGTAATCTTTCGGCACGGGCTCGGACGTAACCGTCGGCAATCGATATGTCGGCGCCGAACGCCGCAAGTCCTTCGACATGAAGATTGACCGGTCGCGCGCCGATCGCACAGCCGCCTGGCAGGCTGACATCGGCCCGTCCGAAACGGGCAAGCAGCGGGCCCAGCACGAGAATCGAGGCGCGCATCGTCTTGACGAGATCGTAAGGAGCCACGAATTCGCGCGTCGTATCGGCATTGATCTCGATACTCGAGCCGTCATGAAACGTGACTTCGGCACCCACGCTTCGCAACAGCTTGACGCTTGTCGAGACATCGTTGAGCTGCGGCAGGTTGTGCAGCAGTGACGGCCCTTCGCCGAGCAGACTCGCGGCAAGTATCGGCAGTGCCGAATTCTTCGCACCCGATACGACGACTTCTCCGTGAAGCGGCGCCCCACCAACGATTTCCAGCTTGTCCATCGCAGTTGTGGTCAGGCGCTGCCCGACTCTTCGGGCGTTAGCGTGCGCAGTTGCAGCGCATGAATCTCACGGCCGACGCGTTCTCCGAGGGTTGCGTAGACCAGCTGGTGCCGTGCAAGCGTGCGCTTTCCGGCGAATTGTTCCGCAACGACGAGCGCTTCGTAATGCCCCTGACCGTCGGTGCGCACTTCCACATGCGCGCCGTCCAGACCATGGCGTATCAGTTCTTCTATTTCCTGGGGATCCATCCTGGGTACTCAGCCGTGCAGCCGCCGGTAGTCTAGCTGAACCGCGCGCGTGCATGCCAACCGGCGGAACAGCGAACTCCTGACGTACAATGACGAACTTCGACGCCCAATCGATCCGTTGCATTGCACACATGTTGCTGAGGCTCAGAAATCTGATCTTGTCTGTTGCGCTGATCGCCGCCGCGGTCACGAGCTGGCTGCTGCGCCCACTGCCGGAGGCGGAGGTCGCGGACACCGAACCGGCAGCCGACGACGACGGATTTTATATCCTCGATGCCATCTTCAACGGGCTCGATACACAGGGCAAAGTCGTCTATCGACTCGCGGCCACGCGAATCGAGGGTTCGGAAAGTTCGGATCAGCTGCAGTTCCACGACGTGGAGATCAGCTATGCGCAGGGCGCGGCGCTTCCCTGGCAAATCACGGCTCAGACCGCCCGCAGGCAGGGCGACCAGAACACGCTGGAGCTCACTGACGTGGTTATCGAGAGCACATCAGCGAGCCCGGCCGAAACCACGCGGATCGAAGCTGAGCAGCTGGAGTTCGAGCCCGACCTGCAGCTCGCCACCTCATCCGGTCCCGTACGTTTCGCGATTGGCAACAACCGGATCGATGCTGTGGGACTGAGCGTCGATCTGGGTAGTGAACGGATCACTCTGGAATCGAGAGTCAGTGGCCGTGTCTCGCCGTAACATCGTCGCGCTCGTGCTCGGCGCGGCTGCGTTCGGCGCAGGCGCCCAGCCACCGCCCGCGGCGTCACGTCCTGGCGCCGTTCAGGAATTCGAATCCGACTCGTTCGATCTGAACCGCAGCGCGAACACGATGACATTCAACGGTTTTCGGATATTCGGCGAAAACTGGAACCTCACGGCCGATGCTGCCGTTGCCAATGCCGAAGAGCTCGACTTCGAATCGGGTCAGTGGCGTTTCGACGGCAACATTGCGCTGCAGCTCGATACGGCCTCCCTGGAAGCCGAATCCGCCGTCTTCGTATTTCGCGGGAAGCGCCTCGTGCAGGCTGAGCTCACGGGCAATCCTGTTACATTTCGTGACCGGACGGCGTCCGAGAACGATGCCGCCGAGGGATCTGCCATGACGTTGCGCTACGACGATGCGGCGCAGACCTTCGAGCTGCTGGGCAACGTTTCGCTGACCGTCGGCCCGTACCTCACGACCGGCTGCGATCTCGTCTACTATCTCGGGCAGGAAGAGTTCAAGACCGGATCTACTCAATGCGACGAACCGTTTCGCACGATCATCGTGCCGCAGGAGTCCGCGGAGACGACTGCCGAATAAAAGCGCATGAGTAAACTCGAGACCGTCGATATCGCCAAACGCTACCGGCAGCGTGAGGTCGTCAAATCCCTGTCGCTGACCATCAAGAGTGGGCAGGTGGTAGGCTTGCTGGGACCCAATGGCGCCGGCAAAACGACCGCGTTCTACATGATTGTGGGACTGATTCGATGCGACCGCGGCAGAATCGAGCTCGACGGGCGCGACATCACCCATCTGCCGATTCACAAGCGCGCCCGACTGGGACTGGGGTATCTGCCGCAGGAGGCATCGGTATTCCGCAAGCTCAGCGTCGCCGACAACATTCGCGCTATTCTGCAGACGCGCAGCGAACTGGCACGTAACGACCGGGAACTGCTGCTGGAGGAATTGCTCGAAGAGCTGCACGTATCGCATGTCCGTGACAGCCTCGGAATCAGCCTCTCCGGCGGCGAACGACGTCGAGTAGAGATAGCGCGCGCGCTGGCAGCACAACCGAGCTTTGTGCTGCTCGATGAGCCCTTCGCCGGCGTCGATCCAATCTCGGTACTGGATATCCAGCGCATCATTCGCCATCTCAGCGAGCGCGACATAGGCGTCCTGATCACCGACCATAATGTGCGTGAAACACTTGGAATCTGTGAGCGTGCGTATATCCTCAACGATGGTCAGCTAATGGTCGCCGGGACGCCGAACGAAATCCTGTCGGACAGACAGGTTCGTGAGGTTTACCTGGGCGAGAGTTTTTCACTCTGATCTTCTTCGATGCTGAAGCCTTCCCTACAACTCCGGCTCTCACAGCAGCTCACGATGACACCGCAGCTGCAGCAGGCGATTCGCCTGCTGCAGCTGCCAATCATGGACCTGCGCACTGAGATTCAGCAGGCACTGACCGAGAACGTCATGCTGGAGGCGGAAGACGCCGGAACGGCCGATTCCGACGTACTGCCTGAGGAGTCATCGACCGAGCAGGAATACGATGAAGTAGCCATCGCCGATGAATCGAGCTGGGAAGACTCTCAGACGGTTGGGCCGCGCGACTCAGTGCGCAGCAGCGGCAGCAGCGATACGACCATGGACTACGAGGATCGCTCCGGTGAAACGCTGCATGACCATCTGCTGTGGCAGCTGGAACTGGAAAATCCGGACCCGGTCGATATGGCGATTGGTCAGGCGATCGTGGACGCGATCAACGACGACGGCTATATCACGGACGACAATGAAACCATTCGAGCCACGCTGGCACCGGACGTTCTCGTCACCACGGAACAAATAGAAAAAGTGATCGAAATGGTGCAGGGCCTGGATCCGGCCGGAATAGGGGCACGCTCGGTCAGTGAATGCGTGCTCTTACAGCTGCGGCAATTCGACCCTGCCACGCCCGGACTCGATCTCGCCCGTGCAATTGCATCCGAGCATCTGGAGCTCGTTGCAGAGCGACAGTTCAACATACTGAAGCGACAGCTCGCAACGACCGATGATGCCCTGGAGCAGGCATTGCTGCTGGTGCGTTCGTGCCATCCGCGCCCCGGCGCTGCTATCTATGCACCGGCAGCGGAGTATGTCGTTCCGGATGTATTTGTCCGCCGCATCGACGGTAACTGGGTAGTGGAACTCAACAGTTCCCTGTCGCCGCAACTCAAGGTAAATTCGGCCTATGCAAACTCTCTCGGCCGCGGCGAGGAATTCAGCGTCCTGCGCACTCAGCTTCAGGAAGCGAAGTGGCTCATTCGCAGCCTCGAGATCCGCAATGAAACCTTGCTCAAGGTCGCTGTGAACATCGTTCAAAGGCAAACGGATTTCTTCGAACACGGCGAAGAACACATGCGTCCGATGGTGCTCAAGGACATTGCCGAAGCTATCGAGATGCACGAATCAACCGTTTCG
>JASFSB010000146.1:0-5842 GCA_050114615.1 Gammaproteobacteria bacterium | reverse complement strand
ACCCGAGGCCGCCTGCAGCAGCGCACCAATCGCGACGATCAAAGTCGCCAGTGCGAAATTCGTGAACGTCCAGTCCAAGGCAATGCCTATCGGGCCAATGTCCTGCATTCTACCGGGATCAGCAGCGCAGTTTTTCGAAATGACGCGCTCGGTTGTGGTCAACAAACGAAGGATTTCACTTTGCCCTGCGTCATATCATCAATGGAATGCTCGCAGGCGATTCGCGCATGCACGACGATTTGTCGATAGTCAGAAAGCTACTGGACGGCGACGAGGAAACGTTCAGAGCCGTATTCGACGGCTACTTTCCGCGCCTTTACCGGTTTGTAATGCCGCGCGTCAGCGGCAATTCCGATGAAGCCAGAGACATCGTCCAGCAGGCGTTCTGTAAGGCGGTAGAAAGGCTGGATTCTTATCGTGGCGAAGCTTCCCTTTACGGCTGGATGCTGCAGATCTGCCGCAACACGCTGATCGATCGCGTCCGACGCTCTTCCTCGCGACCTCAGCATTTCTCTCTCGCCGAAGGCGATGACGCGCTCGAATCGATCGTCGAGGCGCTGCGGGCGCCTGAGAATGAACAGCCGGACCACGAGGCGGCGCGACTCGATCTACTACGAATTATCGAGGCAACACTGGATTATCTGCCTTCGCATTACGGGGACGTGCTCGAATGGAAGTATGTGGAAGGCGATTCCGTCAACGAGATCGCACAAAAAATGAATCTGGAGCCAAAAGCTGCGGAATCCCTGCTGACTCGCGCACGCTCAGCGTTTCGCGAAGCGATTATCACGATTCACGATTCCGCCGATCTCCTGCCATTCGAGACCGACAAGGGACCGCGCTATGCACGAGACTAACGGGGAAAACACGCCGGATGCCGATCCGCTCGCCGAGATTCTGCGGGCAGCCGGTCGCCGTGCCGCGCCACCGCAGGAGGATTACGATCAGGTCTTTGCCGCCGCGCATGCAGCCTGGCGGCGGAAGTTGAAGCGACGACGCCACCGAAACTGGTACGCACTCGCCGCAGCCGCGGCACTGATGGCGATGGGCGTCACGTTCTGGCAATCGTTTCAATCGGCTGCTACGCCGGCAGCAGCCGAAATTGCACGCGCTCAGGGTCTGGTCGAGCAGTTCTCGACGGAGCTGGACGCCTGGACTCGGACTGGTGATGCGGCTCCTGC
Source organism: Gammaproteobacteria bacterium (assembly GCA_050114615.1). Lineage (GTDB taxonomy): Bacteria > Pseudomonadota > Gammaproteobacteria > Steroidobacterales > Rariloculaceae > JAHEEO01. The sequence goes on along the minus strand of JASFSB010000146.1, from coordinate 4,661 downwards.
TCTGACCGCAGGCAGCCGCATTCGTACGGGCAGCGATGGTGCAACCGCGCTGCAGCTCGCCGATGGCGGATCGCTGCGCCTGTCGGCAAACACCGAGCTCACGCTCGGCGGGACATCGTTCGAACTCGCATACGGCACACTGTATTTCGATTCCGCCGGCCGTCGCGCCGGCCTGACGATCGATGTCGTCACGCCACTCGGCACAGTCCGGGACATCGGCACGCAGTTCGAAGTACGGACGACGCCGGATGCGCTGCGCGTTCGCATTCGCAGCGGCAGCGTCGCGCTGCTCGAGTCGACAGCAGCCGTTCCGGTCGCTGGCCAATCGGGCGAAGAGATTCGCCTGAGCGCTGCCGGACAGATATCGCGGCGCGAATTTGCACGCGACGATCCCGAGTGGGCCTGGGCCGAATCGCTTGCCGTCGTTCCGGATTTCGATGCCCCGTCCGTGCTCCGCTACCTGAGATGGATTGCCCAGGAAACCGGAAAAACGCTCGAGTTCGAATCTGAAACAGTGCGGTTGCAGGCAGAACTCGCCCGCTTTCTTGGCGATCCCGCGGGTCTGATGCCGACAGAATTACTCATCACGATCACTGCAACCTCCGACTTCAACTATGAAATAACCGATAGCGGCACTATTCTGATAAGCAGAGATACTCGGCCGGAATGAACGACTGCGCAGGCGGGCCCGCGCAACTCTGCAGAGGGGATGGTTCAGTGTGGCGGCGACTGAGACAGCGAACTGCACTGTTGCTGATCCTGATCAGCGGCGTTCCGATCGCTGCGGCCGTCGCACCACAAGCGCTCGTCGGCCTGTCGCTTGAAGACGGACTCAATGAGTTCGAGCGAGAAGGACTGAGGCTGTTTTACAGCAGCGATCTCGTGCGCGGCTCGATGCGCATCGAGTCACCTCCGCTTGCAGACGATGCCGCCAGTGCAGTTGCGGAGCTGCTCGCGCCCCATGGTCTGATGTTGCGCCGCGGTCTCAACGACACATGGCTGGTGGTCAGAGCGCCGCCGGATGCCGGCCAGCCGGTTTCAGCACGAGCTGAAACCCCGGACGAAACAAACCTGCACTCTGATCCGATGCTCGTGCGACCGCTCGAGGAACTCATAGTCGCCGCGAGCCGATACGAAATCGCCCGCACGCAGACGACTGCCCGCCGGTTCATCGGCGCACGCGACCTGGAGCACATGCCCGATATCGGCGACGATGTGATACGCGCCGTAGCACGGCTGCCGGGGCTCGCGTCCAATGGATTCAGCTCGCTGTCGCATTTTCGTGGTGGCGAGCTCGGCGAAACACTGGTTCGCTTCGACGGATTGCGCCTGTACGACCCGTTTCACCTACGCGACTTTCAGAGCATGTTCTCGGCGATCGACCCACGCATCGTGAGCTCCATGGATATCTATACCGGCGGCTTTCCGGCCACTTTCGGCGACCGCATGTCGGGCGTCGTCGATGTCGAATCCATGGTGGTCGAAGACGAAATCTATCACGAGATTGGCGCGAGCTTCTTCAACTCATCATTCCTGAGCTCGGGAAAGTTTGCGGACGATCGTGCAGGCTGGGTCGTGTCGGCCCGCCGCAGCAATCTCGATATTCTCTATGATCGGTTCAGCGACCAGCTCGATCGTCCGCGCTACTTCGATCTGTTTTCGAAGCTCCGCTTTGACGTCAGCGAATCTCTGTCGATTACGGCAAACCTGCTGCGTGCGGAAGACAGGATTACGCTGGCGGATGACGCTGACCGCGAGGAAGAAGCTGCTGCGTATCAGAACGACTCCTATGAGTGGCTCCGCTTCGACCACAGTCCCGGCGGCCGCACGAGCGGTACGACTTTGCTTTCCCGAACGCATCTGGAGAGCTTTCGGGAGGGCGCGAGCGCGAAAATCGGTGTCAGCTCCGGAGCTTTGACCGACCTTCGTTCATTCACGCTGACGACGCTGCAAAGTGACTGGTCACGTCTTTTCGGTGCGCGCATGCTTCTGGATTTCGGCGGAAGTATTACGCGCATGCATGGCGAGTACGATTACACGGACCATGTCGATTTCGATGTGTTGTTCGACGTGGAAGGCGCCCAGATGGTCCCGACTCGCGACCGCGCGATCATCGTTCAGCCTCACGGTCGGCAGCAATCGTTCTATTCAACACTGAGGATGGACTGGAATTCCAAAGTCGCAACCGAGATCGGACTGCGCTGGAATCGGCAGTCCATTGACGGCTATGACAGCCAGACGCTCGGGCCACGTCTGGGCGTTCGTTACGGCATTTCCGAGTCAGGGACAGTGCGGGCAAGCTGGGGAAGGTTTTTTCAGTCCCAGGCGATCAACGAACTGCAGGTGAACGATGGCATCGACTCGTTCGACCCCCCGCAACGCTCAGAGCAACTGGTAGTCGGCTACGACAAGCTTTTTGCCAGTGGGGCCGTGCTTCGAATCGAAGCTTACGAGAAAGCGATGAGCGACCTGCGGCCACGCTTCGAGAACGTGCTCAACTCGCGCGTCCTGCTCCCTGAATTGAAACCGGACAGAATTCGAATTCATCCTGAGCACGCGATTGCGCGCGGGCTCGAAATCACGATCGACGGCGTGAGCAGGCGCCTGGAGTGGTGGGGCAGCCTGAGCTGGGCACGCGTCAGGGACGAAACTGCAGGAATAGAGGTGCTGCGCAGCTGGGACCAGACGTACGCCCTGAGTGCCGGCTTTCACTGGGAAAGGGGTCACTGGACCACGAGTGCGGCGCTCGCCTACCGAACCGGCTGGCCGACATCGACTGTCGTTAGTCTCGACGAGACGAGTTTTCCGACCGTCAGCGTGCCTGCCCGCAACGACCGGCGACTCAGCGCCTTCGGTAGTCTCGACATGCGGCTGAGCCGGGAGTTCAGATTCGAACGCAGCGCGCTGTCGCTTTTTGTTGAAGTCGCGAATGTCACCGGACGCAGGAATCCCTGCTGCCTCGAGTTCGAAATCGGCGACGAGGAGGACGCCGGGCAATTCATCCTGGATCAGCTCGGGTATCTGCGCACCATTCCGTCGATAGGCTTTCTGTGGAAGTTCCAGCGAGCCGGCAACATTCGTACACGCTGATTACAGCGGCCCACGTGTCGAGTACCGGACGGGACAACCCGACAAGTATCTGCCGTTCGCGGCGAGCTCGGTACAAAACGCCCGTGCGCGGTCGACCTGTTCGGCTATTCGCTCCAGCTTCTCATCAACTGACGATACGGCGCCGTGTACGGGAATATCGACCTCAGGGTCGAGGTCGTAACGATCGATGTTCGCCTGCATCGCACCTGCCCACCAGTTGAAGTCCCAGGTGTTGTCGACGAAATCGCCTTCCATGATGATCTTTTCTTCCGGTAGATAAGCGAACAGACCGTCAGACATGTGCATGTGGCCGACGGTGTGATAGATGTCGAGTCGCTGCATCGAATCCTCCAGCACCAGGTGTTCATCCACTGGCAGGAAGTTCAGCGGCTGCGGATTGCGCGCGAGCGCATCGGGAAATACGACGGCCGGGCGCCGTACCCATTCTTCGAAAAGCTCCTTCGTCCTGCGATGCCCGATGATGGTCAGGCCGCGTGAAGCGACTGCGCGCACGCCGCCGGCGTGATCAGCATGATGATGGCTCACGATGACGTGGGTGACTTCCTTGCCGCGAACGAGTCGATTTGCCGCGTCGATTCGGGCAAGTGTCGCCGCTTCGCTGCCATACGGCTCGAACATCACGAGATGGTCGCTGAACTCGATCACAGCGCCACCATCGCGCCGTTCGCCGCGCATCACCGCAACGTCCCACACGCCGTCGGCTATGTCGCTGACAATGACGTTCGGCTCGACCGACGCTTCCGGTCTCTCAGGCTGAGGAAATTCCGGCAAATCGTCGACATCGAGCCGGTAGGAATCGACCTGAAACATCAGTGTCGTCTGATTGCGCCAGTCGATTTCCTCCATCAGACCGGTCGGCAGCCAGACACCTTCATGGGGCAGGTAACCGGTAAACCAGGCTGTGTGGCTCAGGTCGCCCAGCGTACCGTCACCGGTCACCCAGCGCGACCAGTAAGGCAGATTCGTCCGTGTATCGATTCCGAGCTCAATCGTTGCTCCATCCTCGATCGTGAACGCAACGACCGCCATTTCGTTTTCGATGCGCACCGGAGCGAGGACCGACCCTTCGTCGAGGGCTGCGAGCACGGCCGGCAGCGGGTGATTCAGCATCGCTGCTCCGGTCTGAAGCCTGGACGGCCGATTCATCGCATGGCCAAAGGCCGCAGCGAAGGGAAACATATTGTCATTGCGTTCCTGATTCAGCGCACGCTCGTTGCGCAGATCGAACGACCGCTGTGCATCGACGACCAACTGCCACTTCGGAGGCGTTTTCGGATCAGCACTCAATGCACCGTTTGCGGCGTAGCGCTGCCCAAAGCCTGTCATCACGAAGTTATCGAGGCCGCGTAATCGATTGAGACCTCCCATTGCCTCGGCAGCCTGGATCAACAATGTCCGTGCCGCATCGTCGTCCTGCGCCGCAGCAGACTGCGCGATCAGCACCGCGCCGGCCGCGAGGATCCAGGACGCCCGCAGCACCGATGCGCAGCGCCTGCGCACACGACTCACTCGATCAGGATGCTCGTCATCTCGGCACATCGGTCTCTCCC
>JASFSB010000145.1:0-5905 GCA_050114615.1 Gammaproteobacteria bacterium | reverse complement strand
GCCTTGTAGCGAATGTTTTTTCTGTACCTGCTGCGATTCGTTACGAGCAATTCGTAGAGCAATCTGGGGTCGGATATCAGATAAACGTGGCGCCCGCGCTTCAACGGAACGCGCGCGATTCCGCCGTAACGAATCCCGATATTTGTCCAGAAATCCATCGGGTTGCGAAGCAGCCCGTTCAGGCAGCCGATATACGGCAAGCCCTTCGGCCCGGCCGGGATTCGCGCTGTCGCGTGCGACTCCCCGGCGACCTGCTGTGCCGAGATCAAGACGGGACCTTCACTGATTCTCTCCTCCCCGAAAGAGATCGGCCGTCGTTCTGCGCAATGCTACGGCCGATAGCGGTTTTATCGCTTCTAAGCGTTTGCGACAGGCATGTCAACCGGCTATGTTGTCGGCTGTACGACATCGGGGGCGCGGGACACTTCCAATGAGACAATGTTTCGGGACGATCTTCTGCGTTGTCGGGCTTGCTTTCTGGCCCTGGCAGCTCATCACTGCACAGGAAGCGGGATCCTCCCGGCAGCCTGACATCCTGTTCATCGCGGTGGACGATCTCAATGACTGGGTCGGCCCGCTCGGTGGTCATCCGCAGACGAAGACACCCAACATCGACCGTCTCGCCGCGCGCGGGATCACCTTCGCAAACGCGCATTCGCCTTCGGCAATGTGTAACCCGTCGCGGACCGCGCTGCTGACCGGCCTGCGCCCGTCCTCCACCGGTGTGTACAGCAACGGTCCGGACTGGCGACGTGAGTCGGTATTCAATGACGTGATCACGTTGCCGCGGTTTTTTCGTGACAACGGTTATGCGACATACGGCGGCGGCAAGATATTTCATGCGCATACCTTCTCGGAAGGCGCGAACAGAGGGTACAACGATCAACTCGCGTGGGACGGGTTTTATCCGTCGCTGGAGTATCAGCTGCCGGAGGAAATCAGGCCGATGAATATTCCGCGCAACGGAAATCCGCTTATGGAAGGTTTCGACTGGGCGCCGGTTCTCGCTGACGATCGGGCGATGGGCGATGGTCAGGTCGTCGCTTACGTGTCCGGGAAGCTCGCGGCAGAGATGGATGGCCCGCGTTTCGTAGCCGCCGGCATCTTCCGTCCGCATCTGCCCTGGTACGTGCCGCAGGCCTGGTTCGATCTGCATCCGCTGGAGGACATTCGCCTGCCCGCCGTGATCGAGAACGATCTGTCGGATGTCCCGGTTGCCGGCCGAAGAGCCGAATTCAACGCCAACCGACTCCACGACTGGGTACTGGAGAACGACAAGTGGGCAGAGGGTGTGCAGGCATACCTGGCCAGTATCAGTTTCGCCGATGCAATGATCGGAAAACTCATCGACGCGCTCGATCGCAGTGGTCGTGCCGAAGATACGATCATCGTGTTATGGGGCGATCACGGCTACCATCTCGGCGAGAAGGGGCGCTGGCGCAAGAGCACTTTGTGGGAACGTGCGACGCATGTGCCATTGATCATCGTCGCACCGGGCATCACGGATGCCGGTTCGCGCAGCATGCGGCCGGTATCGCTGATGGATCTCTATCCGACGCTTGCTGAGCTTGCCGGGCTCGCGGTGCCGGAATACGTCGAAGGGCAAAGTCTCGTGCCGTTGCTGCGCGACCCCGATGCACAATGGGATGCCCCGGCAGTGACGACCTATGGCTTCAACAATCACGCCGTACGCAGCGAGCGGTATCGTTACATTCGTTACGCGGACGGTAACGAAGAACTCTATGACTCGATCGAAGACCCGAACGAATGGCACAATCTTGCGGACGACCGAAGCGTGCGTCGTGTGAAGCGTGAACTTGCACGCTGGATCCCCACGGAGAATGCGCCCGCGCTTGCGCGCTGATTTCAACGGCCGGAAAACTCATGCGAGACGGACTACAGCGAAAAGAGGGAGCTTTCGTCTTTTGGGTCACCGCCTTACTGGCTGCCGTGCTCGTATCACCGCGAGCCCCCGCGCAGGTACTGCCGCCGCGGCCGCTCTGGCAGATGCAGCCCGACGCACCGACGAATCGTGGCGACGTTCCGCTCGAGGGTTGGGTCGTATTGCGTTATTCCGTTCTGAGTGACGGCTCAACGGATAACATCGTCGTCATCGACCGGCAGCCACCGATGATTCCGTATCGGCGGGCGGTTGCGGCGGTCGAGCGCTGGCGGTTTCGGCCGGCGACGGCTGACGGAGCAGCGATCGACTGGCATAACAATGAGGCCGCCGTCGTGTTCAGGTCGGAAGACGCCCGGCTGTCGCCGTTGTTCTTTCGTGCATATGAAGCGACGCAGGCGCTGATCGAGGAAGGAAAACTCGAATGGGCGCGACGCAACAATGAGCGCACGCTGGCGCGGGCGACGCGGCTCGAGGTGATCGGCCAGGTGCTGATTCAAAGCGTGATCATCAATCTGCAGCTCGGCGAACTCCACGCTGCGTATGCGGCACTCGTCCGCGCAACCGATCCGCGCATCGGGCTGCTCCGCGGCCAGGATCTGATCGTGGCGCTGAAGCATCGAAACGCGTTCGAGCTGCGGTTAGGCGATACGGTTGGAGCCCTGGAAACTCTGGAACGCCGGAGCAGGCTGGCACCGGTACCGGCTGACGACGCCGTAGCCCGACGGGCCGCTTTCATCGAGCGGGCGCTTTACGAGGGATCGACAATCGGCCATCGCGCCAAAATCCTCGATGACGTGTGGCGGCACCGACTCAATCGGCAGATTTTTGCCATCGACAAAGTCGAAGGCGAGATCGATGTGATCCGCGCCGTGTGCGACCGTACGATCGCCGAGCTCGAGTACTGGCCGAATTCGGAATGGACGTTGCCGAGACACTGGGGGAACTGTGCAGTGGCCGTCGAAGGCCGCGATCAGACCGGATTCGTCCTGTACGAATTCGAGGTGCCGCGCTGCGTGCGCTTCGATCTGGATTGCACGCAGGCGTTGTCTTTTAGCGACAATTAGATTATCCGCTGTTATTAACCACAACATGCTGTCAGCCCGCGATGGCAGGTTGGTTTCCCTGGTATGAATTGCAGCACGCCCGCGGTCAGCGAGAACCGGGGGATTGTTGTGTGGGAACAACAACAGGCGTTCTGCCGAAGTCGGACCAACCTCCTGCGATTGGGTAACGGCGAGTCGATTCGGACGGTCGTGGCAACAGCACGAACGGGGCCGAACACTGCAATCGGGAGGCTGCGCTTTAGATCGAGCGCAATCTCTTCACGGATCGCTATCGTGACCCCGGCGCGGCGGCGGCGGCGCAGGCGGCGTCGCCCGAGTGCCAGCTCGTGCGCGCAACGCTGCGACGGGCGGGCCGCTCACGACTGCGATTTCATATTCGAATCAGGCGATCATCGAAAACAACGCCCGCGTGGCAGCCGGTGCCGACGGCATCCTGCTGAGCTATACGCCGGGTGGCGGCACCCGAGCGGGAGGCGTCAGCCCGGAGATCGAGATTGACAGTTACAGCATCTTTGACCTCTCGTTCAAATGGAACATCAGCGATGCGCTGTCGCTGTGCGGTGGCATCACGAATCTGTTGAACGCGGGTGAAGCCGTTGAGTGTCAGCGCGGTGAGGCGGTGGGAAGGTCGCCGGTTCGTGGGATAACTTCTGACCTGCATGCCCGGCCGCAGCCGGTGGGGTTTCGGGTCGAGCTGCTGCCGGATTTCCCGGTTGTCGAGCGTGATGACCCCGGCGTTCGGGACCGATTCACTCAGCTCTGTAATCGCTGCGACGAAACCGGTTACATGCCGCGCGAACACGCTCATCGGACAGACGCTTCCTGCATGTTGAGTCGTCAGGCGAGCTTAACCAGCATCGACGGCCTTCCGCAATTGCACGCACGCCGGCCAGGCACTAGAGTGTGCGCCTCGGGTTTCCGGCGAACAAAAAAAGAGTTATGGAATTCATCTATTTCCTGGGCCGCTTCCACGTTCTGGTCCTGCACTTACCCATCGGTATTATCGTCGCGCTGCTGATCATGGAGTGGCTGGTGCGCAAGGAGAAGTTTCAGCACCTGGAGTCGGCCGCGGGATTTCTCTGGATGGCCGGCGCGGTTTCCGCCATTGCAACCGTTGCACTCGGTTACATGCATTTTGCCGAAGGCGGCTTCGATGGCGCATCCGGTTATCAGCATCGGAATTTCGGGACCGGGGCCGCCGTCATCATTACAGTCGTGGCTTTGCTGCGCAGTAGTACTTTCGCGAAGAACTATCGACCCGTATTTCTTCCGGCGGCTGCGCTGTTATTCGTCTTGATCTCGATGGTTGGCCATTATGGCGGCAATCTGACTCATGGTTCCACGTACCTCATCGAGTACGCACCGACACCGGTGCGTATGGTGTTTGGTCTCGGGCCGCGTCGACCGCCGGTGACTGACCTGGCGCAGGCCGATCCTTATCTGGACATCGTGGCTCCGATGCTCGACAGTCGCTGCGAAGGCTGCCACAACCCGGATCAGCGTCAGGCGGAGCTCGATGTAACGACGTATGAAACGCTGATGCGTGGCGGCGAGACGGGCCGCGTCATTACGGCGGGCCGTCCCGAAGTCAGCGAACTGATTCATCGCATCACCCTGCCGGAAGACGATGAAGCGTTCATGCCGGCTGAAGGCCGCACGCCGCTGACGGCGCGTCAGGTCGAGATCATCCGCTGGTGGATCGGCACCGGAGCGACGACCGGCACGCCACTTGGACAGATCGACGGCGCCCTCGATGCAGAGATCACCACTTTGCTGAATGCGGAGCTCGGACTCGACGGCTCCTGAGGCTGCTCGATATTCCCCCCGTTGGCTAGCGCCGAGTGCGGCCCGCGTTTCGGTTGCCGCCACTGCGGGCGCCGCTGCGAGCTGCAGCACCTGATGCGCGAGCGCGGGGTTGCGCCGGCGCAGCCGAACGCGCCGGCGCCGAGCGCGGCGCGCGCGCACTACCTGCCGAGAAGCGCTGCCCGGAACTTCCGGCCGGGCTCGTCGTACGCGGCTGACGCGGTTGTGCCGACGTTGCCCGGTTGGTATTCGTGGCACGATTCGGCGGGCTCGCAAACGTACGGCCCGGCCGTGCCGGGGAAACGTTCGCGCGATTCGACGTCCGGGCATCGGAGCGCTGCGCATTGCCGCGCGGCGGATTCGCGCTTCGTTGCTGCACGGTGATGCGATTGCGGCGTTGTTCCGACAGTGCAGTGCGCTGAGTGTTTGCGCGCGCATTGTCGAAGGTCTGCTGTCGTCGTGCTGCGGCCGCGTCGCGGTTTGCAGAGTCGTTGCGATTGATCCGTGTCCGCGGCACCTGTGTTCGCGATGAATTCGGGCGGTTGGAGCGCGTCACAGTTCCGGTTCCCGAGCGCTGTGTCGTTCGTGGACCTTCACGACTGACTGTCACACGAGGTCGGTCGGCGAGTCGACGCGGACGAGCAGCGCGGCGTTGCCGGGGCTGCCAGACATTATCGATCCGATTCACGTTGATATTGACGTTGATGCCGCGTCTTGCGTAATAAGGCGAATAGTAAGTGCGCCCGAAATAGGGGTGCAATCGGTTTCGGTAGTGATAAACGTGCACTGCATGTGAGTGCCACCCGATATGAAAGGCTGTGGTCACGCCCCAAAAGAACCCCGTGCTGAAGCTATAACCGAAAGGGTATGGGTAGTAGTAGAGCGGATACGGATCGCTGTAGTAATGAATGACGGGCCTGGGCTGCACGACGACGACGCGCTCCGGTTCATAGTACGGGATATAAATGACTTCCGGGTCGGCCGGCGCGATCTCGATCAGGTCGTCATTCTGCGTAACGATTTGCTGATCGTCGCTCGCCAGATTGCCGGCCTGCAGTGCCGCCTGACGAAAGAGCTGAATCGCATCCATGACTGCCGCCTGCTGATCCAGCACGGCTTCTCCCAGCGCCCACGT
>JASFSB010000144.1:0-5939 GCA_050114615.1 Gammaproteobacteria bacterium | reverse complement strand
AAATCGTCACCGTCTCTCGAGAACCGTTCCGTCACCCGTTTTTGCGTCGAGGAAGGCAACCTGAAATCGGCATTCAGACCCTGCGGATCAAATACGAAGCGCGCAGTCTCGACAACGAGTGCGCCTTCCTCATAGCGGCCGACGGAGTGCCCGAAATAGAAAAACTGATAAACCTCCGGTGTCGGATGACCGTGTCCCTCGAGCCACACCGTTCGAACGATATCGTCCTTGCCGTAGCTGATGACGACACGATCTTCGAACTGTTCGATCTGAAACGAATACGGATCAGTCCAGATATGCGGTATCGGCATAGGCGCACAATCGTATTTTGGCTGTGCAATTTCATCGATCGCGTCCCGATAGGCGCGTGCGCGCCCCGTCAATCGCGCGTCATTCTCAGCGAGCAGCATGCAACCGCTGCCGGAACCGTCCGCGCACCGCCCCCACTGCCAGACTCCGCTGATATCCGGAACTTTGTCAGACACGGACTGGGCGGCAACACTCCAGGAAACCAGCACGGCACTGGTCAGTAGCGATGCTTTCATGGTGCTGCCACCTTGTGCGGTCCAGGTCACAGACTAGCAGACATCCCGGCACCGGTGTATTCAGGCCAAATCGATCTGTCACGCGTTTGCGCAGCCCATGAACATGGCGCGCTTGCGTCAACCACCAGGACTGTGAGATCTTTGTCCTATCGATTGTTATAACGTATATCGTTTTCCGCAGAACCGGGGGCACAGTTTCAATGGCCACGAGGAACGGACCTGCCGCATCTGCGCGCCGCACTCCGGCATGGCTCGCTGCGATTTATCTCGCCGCACCACTGACGCTCGCGCAGGCTCAGGGGCTCGATAGCCTGAGCTGCGCAACGCCGGCACACTGCGGCGAGTCCTGCGCAAGGGAACTGCTGCTCGAGCGCGGCAGCATCGTCGATTCAGAAACCGGTCGCCGCTTCTTTGTCGACATTCCATGCAACCTGACGCCGGACGACGACATCCTGCTGATCCTCAACCTGCACGGCGCAGGATCGATCGGCAACTGGCAGCGTCATTACTTTCCTGCCCTCGACTACAAGGACGAATATCGGCTCGTCGTCATAACGCCGACTGCAGAAGGCTCGGGCGGAATCGGTGATCGCAGCGTACGCATGTGGACGGCCGCCGACGACGACGCCCACCTGAGAAACGTCGTCGATGCAGTGGTCGATCACTTCGGGCCGGAACGGATTACGTCATTCTGGCTGGCCGGGCACTCGCAGGGGGGCATGACCTCCAATCGCATCGTCTGTTCGCAGTACTTTCGCGGCAAGGTCGATGGGTGGCTGAGCCTGTCGGGCGGCCGCATCGGCCGGGCGGAAATTCCGCCGGAATTCTTTGGTCCCGACGGACCGCCGGCAGCACTGTCCGCGAACGACGCGGGCGCGCCCCGGCCCGGTGCCGCCGTCATGCCCGAGTGTGACATTTCCTACATCTTCGCGACGGGTGAACTCGAAATCGTCTCGCTGCCTGTGGCGTCGCCAATCGCCGATCGATACGACTGTGATGCGCGCGTACGCGAGAACGACATTAAGGATACCGAACCCGGCTACGTGACCGGCGCGACGCCAGGGCGGCCGGCGAGCTGGGGTCGCGCCGCGCGACCAGGCACGGCCGAAGTGTATGTTTACCCCAATTGCCGCGGCGACAGAGTCGTTGCCGACGTTGTGCGCCTCGACAAAGGGCACACCGAAGGACTCGAGCCGCATGTAACCGAAGCGCTGATCAGAATGATGGCCGCGGCTCCCGGCGGGAAGCTCAGCGGGAATTGATCCATGGCCCGTGCCGCCGCCTGGCACTGTTTCAGCCGCGAATCTCCACGCCCGTCGCTGTTTCGACGAAACGCACGAGCTCACTGACGCTGGCGCCCGGCCCGGCGTGAGTGTCGGCAAGCTGATACAGTTCCTGTCCGATCTTCGATAGCGGCATGGGAATGTCCGCGTCATCGGCCAGCCCAAGCGCGATTCGAATATCCTTCACCATCAGTTCGAGCTTGAACGGATCGTCGAAAGCTCGATTCGTAATACGCTGTTTGAAATGGGTCTGCGTGATCCAGGACATTCCCGTGCAGACGTTTAACACGTCCGTCATGACATTTGGGTCGAGCCCGAGGCGCGTACCGAGCGCCATGCCTTCCGCTGTCGCCAGAAACGTCATCGCCGTAATCAGATTGTTGATGGATTTCATCGAGTGTCCGGAACCGAGCGGACCGAGGTGAAAGACGGATCGCCCCATTACATCGAGGCACGCTCGTGCCCGCTCGACGTCGGCGTCGCTGCCACCGACCATGAAGACCAGCTCTGCAGACCTGGCACCCATTTCGGCGCCGGACGTCGGCGCGTCGACCATCGCGACGCCACTCTCGGCGAGCTGCGCAGCCGTTTCGAGGGTGATCCACGGCTCACACGATGAAGTGTCGATGACGAGCTCACCGCCACTGAAACCCTCGATCAGCCCGGCTTCCCCGATGGCCACGTCGCGCACATACTCACCCGATGGGAGCATCGTGACGACAATGCCGGAGCGCTCCGCGACATCACGCGGGCTGTTAGCGGCAACAATGTTCCCGTTCGCTGCCACGACCGCCTGAGTTTTGGCGCGATCGATATCGAACACCGTCAGTTCGTAGCCGGCTGCAGCGAGATGACCCGCCATGGGTGCGCCCATCACGCCGAGCCCGACAAATCCGATTCCGTTACTCATAGACGATTACTCAAAGCCGCTGAATGTCGCGATCCTTCGTTTCGGACAGCAGGAAACCGAGGACGACGGCCCCGACGCCGGCGACAATGACCGGATACCACAAGCCGAAGTAGATATCACCGGTCGCCGCCACCATTGCAAACGCAATCGCCGGTAAAAATCCGCCGAACCAGCCTGAACCAATATGATATGGCAGGGACAACGCCGAATAGCGAATGCGAGTCGGAAATATTTCGATCGCCATCGTCGCCATCGGCGCAAACACCATGACGACGAAAGTCACCATCAGCATGATGATGAGTCCGACGAGGAACACATTGACCTCGTCCGAATCGGCCCGCTCCGGGTAGCCGGCGCTCGACAGCACGCTCGTCAGTTCAGATTCGAAATCCGCGCGCGCCTGCTCGAGGGCGCCCGGTTCCATCCCTCTGCCTTCGATGCTCTCGATACGCGCCTCGCCGATCATGATCACTGCGGGCGTCCCGGCCACTGCCGACTCATTCGAATAGCTCACACCCCGGCGCGCGAGCGTGCTCTTGGCGATATCGCACGACGAAACGAACGCCGCCTGACCGACAGGGTCGAACTGCAGCGAACATTCGGCCGGATCCGCAACGACGACGACCGGCGCATTTTGTTGCGCCGCAGCGACCGCCGGGTTGGCTGCGTCGGTGAGCGCGTGAAACAACGGAAATGTCGTGATCGTCGCAAGAATCGTGCCGGTCAGAATGACAAGCTTTCTTCCGACTCGGTCAGACAACCAGCTGAAGAACACGTACATGAGGCAGCTGATCGCAGTGACGACCATCATGATAAACGTCACCGTTGCCCCGTCGACCTTCAGAATCTGAATGAGGAAGAACTGCGAGTAGAAATGTGCCGTGTAAAAGAGCACACCCTGAATGGCCATCAGACCGAACAGGACCAGCAACACGAGCCGCAGATTCTTCCACTCCAGAAAGGCTTCGCTGAGCGGCCGCTTCGAGTTCTTGCCTTCTGCCAGCATCTGTTTGAACAGCGGCGATTCTTCGAGTGTCAGCCGGACCCATAGTGAGACGATGAGCAGGGCAATGGATATCAGGAACGGAATGCGCCAGCCCCAGTCCACAAAGACCTGTTCGCCGATCATGGAGCGCGTCAGAAAGATAACGAGGAACGACATGAACAACGCAAATCCAGCCGCCGTCTGGATCCAGCCCACATACAGCCCGCGTTGATGCTGCGGCGCGTGTTCAGCCGCATAAACGACTGCGCCTCCGTACTCGCCCCCGTAAGCGAGCCCCTGAAGCATACGTAATGCAATCAGCAGTATCGGCGCCAAAATGCCGATGGATGAATAAGTCGGCAGGAGCCCGATCGCAAATGTCGACAGGCCCATCAGCGTGATAGTGATGATGAACGCTCGTTTTCGCCCGGTCCTGTCGCCCATGCGTCCGAATACGAGCGCACCGAGCGGTCGCACGGCAAACCCTGCAGCGAATGTGAGCAGCGTAAAAATGAACGCCGCGGTTTCGTTGACCGCTGCGAAAAAATGTCCGGAGATCACAGGCGCGAGCGATCCGAACAGAATGAAGTCGTAAGCCTCGAAGATCGTGCCTGCAGAGGTACCGAAGACGATTCGACGCAACTTGCGCTTTTCCTCCGGCGACACGACGGACGGCGCCGCATCCGCTGCGCTCGTCGTCACTTTGTCTGCTCCGGGCTCTGCCCCGATTCGATGACGACACCGTTGCGTCGTTCCCAGTGCCTGACTACGGCGGAGTTGTCCGCGTCGGCTCCTACCGCTTTGCAGCCTTCGGCAAACATTGCCGTAACGAGTTCGAGCAGCGGGGTATTCGCCTCGACCGCCTCGCCCAGGTGTCCGGCGATACCGACGTCCTTGGCCAGTAGCCCAAGTGTGAAACCGGTTTCGAAGCGCCGCGGAATTACGTGATCAGGAAACGTCATTCCCGAGTGGAAGCTTCGGCCGGTCGAAACATCGAATACTTCTGTCATCACAGCCGGATCGAGGCCGAACTTCTTACCCACAATCAGCGCCTCGGCGGTCGCCGCGAATGCCGCAGCGCCGACATAATTGTTCAGCGCCTTCATCGCATGGCCTGCGCCGAGAGCACCGATTCGAATGAGCCTCTCCCCCAGACATTCCAGTATCGGCGTTGCGGCGTGCAGAGCCGCCTCGTCGTCAGAACCGATCATGATCGTCAGGGTGCCGCTTTCCGCGCGTGAAACCAGACCGGAAACGGGCGCATCGACGAGGGCGATACCCCTTTCGTTCAGCGTCGCTCCCAGCTCACGCGTACCGACCGGGTCCGAGGAGCTCATATCGATCACGACGGCGCCGCTGCGTAGTGTGGCGGCAATTCCGTGCCCGTCGGTACCGCACACAACGGCACGCACATCGCTGCCTTTAGGCAGCATCGTGACGACGACGTCGCAGGCACTGCCCAGGGCCTCCGGCGAATCGACGGCCGTCGCACCGCAGGTCGCGGCGAATTCTGATGCTTTGGCGGTATCGACGTCGTACAGGATCGTCGCGTAACCGGCCGCGGCTATGTTCTTCGCCATCGGGCGACCCATGTTGCCGATCCCGACAAAGCCGACGCGGACCGAATCTGTTCCTTTAGAGTTCATTCAGCTGGCTCACGCTACAGCGCATCGAGGTCGATGCCCTCTTCGACCAGCGACTGTGCGGCATTGATGATGCCATTGACGCCCAGCGGCACGCCTGCATAGACCATCGTATGCAGCAACAGCTCGCGAATCTCCAGTGGTGTCACACCATTCGCGAGCGCGCCCTTCACGTGAATTCTGAGCTCGTGTTCACGACCCATCGCGCACAGCGCGCTCAGTGTAATCATGCTGCGTTCCCTCAACGTCAGCCCGTCGCGCGCCCAGGTTTCCCCAAAACAGTATTTGCTCACAACCTCCTGCATTGGCCGCGTAAACGCATTGGCCCGCTCGAGCTGTTGATCGGTGACTTCAGCACCGAATATGTCACGACGGAGCTGTACGCCCCTGTCGAGCGCATCGTCACTCATCAGATACCCCTTTGAAACGATCGGATTTTTTCGCAGGACGAGTATAACGGTTACTGTCGTGCTATCTGAGGCGTTGTTCGATCCTGCCGCTTTCGAGCAGATCTCGATAGTAACCCTCCGGATCACAGCTCGCCTGTTCGACGATCTCGACGTCGTATCCGCG
>JASFSB010000143.1:0-5955 GCA_050114615.1 Gammaproteobacteria bacterium | reverse complement strand
AACGCCGAAGACGCCATTGGGGCGATCGCCGGCACCGGGCTGACCTGCATCTTCGCCGGTCCACGCGGTATCGCTGCCGATGACGTTTTGTGACCAGCGCGATTCAGCGCCGGCTTCCATCAGCAGCTCAGCGTTGTCGGCACTGAGCAGATTGGTTGCAAACAGTTGCGGACCGCCGCGACGCGACGGCAGACCGGCGACCGTGATTTCGTCGCCGACCGCGATCCTGTCCGGCGTCACTCCCATGCGCTGCAGGATGCTGACCGAGTTGCCTTCGATTTCCCATTCGAGCGCTTCGTCCGCCTGTTCGAGCGTCAGGCGCACGTGCGGATTGCGCCACACGAGGGTGGTGATCCGGCCTGTGACTTCGACGACGCTTGCCGTGTCGTAAGTGACGTTCTTCGAATGGTGGCCGTGCGCAGCAACACCGGCCAGTGCGCCGAGGAGTCCGCAAACAAGCGCGGCGGGTCTGAGCATGTACGAGCCTGGCACGACGAGGGTTCCTCTTGAATCGCACAAGTAACTCTAGTATGAACGGGTAGTCACGTTTCGGCCAAGATGGTGTTGACCGCAGGAATCGACGATAGCGTATCAATCCGCACGCCGTGGGCGCGCGAGCTGCTGCTGCTCGCGACGCTCGGCGTGCTCGCTGCATGCGGGGCGCGGAACGACGGCGATTTATCCGGCGTCGCCGACTCCGACGGGCCGCTGATTCCGGTTGTGCCGGCAGGCTCACCGTTTCATGGTGTGCATGGAATTCGGTTCGATGCGAACGACAATCTCTATGCGGCCAGCGTGATCGGGCAGTCGATCTATACCGTCGATATCGATACCGGAACAGTGAACACACTGATCGAGCCGCCGGATGGCATGGGCGACGACATTGCGTTTGCTGCCGACGGCACGATGGTCTGGACGGCGATCGAGAACGGCATCCTGTACGCCCGTTCGCCGGAAGGGTCGATCCGCCGTGTGCTCGAAGGTTACCGGGGCGTCAATGCCGTGTCTTTCGCACCCGACGGGCGGACGCTATATCTGTCCCTCGTCTTCTATGGTGACGCGCTATACGAAGTCGATCTGTATGGCGATGCGCCGCCGCGGCTGATTTCGGAAGGGCACGGCGGGCTCAACGCCTTCGAGGTGGCGAGCGACGGCATGATTTACGGGCCGCTCGTTTTCGGCGGCCGCGTCGTGCGCATCGATCCGGCAACCGGCGCCAGCGAAACGGTCTCCGATGAGTTCGTCAGTCCGGGGGCGCTCAAACTCGAGTCTGACGAGACGGCACTCGTGCTCGACGACGGCGCTGAGATCAAACGAGTGGTGCTTGCGACGGGCGAGACGAGCGTTCTCGCCAGACTGCCGGCCGGCGCGGACAATCTCGCGATCGACTCGAGCGGGCGCGTCTTCGTTTCACTGTCGGAGACGAACGCCATCGTCGAGATCGATGCGCAAAGCGGTGCGGTCTCCTACGTCGTCGAACCGGCGCCGCTGAACTCGCCCGCCGGTTTTGCGATCGACACGAGCAGTGCCGGCGACGTGCTGTACGTTGGTGATCTGTTCGGCGGCATCAAAGTGGTCGATGCGGCGAGCGGCGCCATCGAGCACGTTGCGGTCGAACTCTTCCAGCCCACGCACATTGCCGTTACGCC
The DNA here is from genome assembly GCA_050114615.1 of Gammaproteobacteria bacterium. GTDB lineage: Bacteria > Pseudomonadota > Gammaproteobacteria > Steroidobacterales > Rariloculaceae > JAHEEO01. The sequence continues at coordinate 4,306 of JASFSB010000143.1, read as the reverse complement.
GGAGCATGTCATCGCTGTCAGCGAGGTGTTCGGCACGGTGCAGCGATTCGCGAAATCGGACTTCAGCGTACTCGATACCTGGGATACGTTCGTCACACCCGGCGACGTACTCGTGATGCCCGATGGCACGATCGTTGTGGCAGAAACCGGTGCCGGCACGCTCGAGCAGATCCGCAGCGACGGTACGCAATCGGTCGTTGCGAGTGGGCTGCGCGGACCCCGGGGCCTCGCTGCGGCCGGTCCCGCCGCAGTGTATGTAACAGAATCGACGAATGGCACGATTCGGCGCGTTGAGCTCGCTTCCGGAGTAACGACGCAGGTGGCTGCCGGGCTCGCTCAGCCGGAAGGGCTGGCGGTCGAAGCAGGCGGCACTTTGCTCGTCATCGAGGTCGGCGCCCGCCGACTGACGCGCGTCGAACCCACCTCCGGAACGGCGGTTCCGGTAGTCGAATCGCTGCCGATAGGGCTCGCCAACGGCCCGAGTCTGTATCGCGACGTCAATATCGGCTCCGGCGGGATTTATCTGAACTCTGACGTGGACAATACGGTCTATCTGATCAACGCCCGGTAAATCATGGCGCGCGGAGGCGGCGATCGGCGCTGGCGTCGGGCTATAAGCTGTGTTTATCTGGCGTTAAGGAAGAGTAATTAGATTCCGCGCAGAATTGGGACGAAAATATAGCGACAGACTATGAATGTCGCCCGCGCAGAGTCGTTCGTCGGCCAGTACTTTGAAACGGCGGGTCAGATCAGTGACTATTGAACCCGTCCGGTATCGTCTCGGGAGTGCTCCATGCCTGGTAAAAAACTGATTCATATGGCGGCGTCGATCGCGTTGTCGACCGGGTTCGCCATGCAATCTCACGCGAGCGCGCTCGCTGATGCGGCAGAGTCCGGTGATTGGGCAGCTGCCCAGTCCCTGCTCGGTGCGGACGCGGCCGTCGATGAGACCCAGGCTGACGGGACGACGGCGCTGATCTGGGCCGCCTATCACCGCAACGAGGATTTCGCTCGTGCGTTGCTCGAGCGCGGTGCCGACGCCGACGCGTCGAATCGCTACGGCATGTCAGCCCTTTACCAGGCCGCACAGGTCGGTGACGCTGCAATGATCGCGACGCTGCTCGAGCATGGTGCGGACGCAAACGCGCGTATGCCCGAAGGCGACACACCACTGATGCTGGCCGCGCGCAGCGGTGATATCGAAGCCGTTCGACTGCTGCTTGATGCCGGTGCCGAAGTCGATCCGCGCGAGTCCTGGCACGGCGAAACGGCGCTGGTCTGGGCGGCCGGCGAGAATCACGCCGATATCGTGGCGCTGCTCATCGAGCGCGGTGCCGACGTCGCCGCGGTTACGACCGAGCTCACCTGGGACCTGACGCAGGCCGGCGTGGCCTCGCAGCTGCCGCGTGGCGGCCTGACCGCCCTGACCGTCGCAACACGCGAGAACGCTTTGGATGCCGCGCGCGTGCTGCTCGAAAACGGCGCAGATCCGAACACGGCAGATCCGCAGGGCATCAGTCCACTGCGCGTTGCCATCGCAAACGACAATCTCGATATGGCGATGTTATTGCTCGAGCATGGTGCCGATGCTGGCGACGGTGCGCTCGTCGACGCCGTGAAGTATCGATCGTTTCCAGTGGTCCGCGCCGCAAAGGATCGACCGGATGAGACGACATCGCTCGAACTGATCGAGGCATTACTCGCCGCCGGCGCAGCCGTCGATACCGTGCCCGAGCATCCGATGGTCCGGCAGTTGTGGGTCGAGGGTATGTCGCACCCGAACGAACCGGCTTTGTGGCTGGCTGCGCAGGGTGGGGATATCGAAATGATGCGTTTACTCAGCGAGCATGGCGCTGACGCATCGACTACGTTCAACAGCAAGGGCGAGAGCGTGCTGACAGCCGCGATGGCGCTGGCGCCGCATACCCTGGGCGGCGGAGGCATCAAGCCACCGCCGGATGCTGCTGTGGCACTCGAGCTGGGCGCATTGGCGCTCGAGCTGGGCGCGCCGATCGATACGGCAAACGAAAACGGCGAAACAGCCCTGCATCTGGCGGCTCAGGAAGGGTATTCGGGCATCATTCCTTTTCTCATCGAAAACGGCGCACCGCTGGACGCCAAAGACAGTAACAATCGGATGCCGATCGATGCGGCAGACGGCAAACCCGGCGCCAAGCATTTGTCCGGCGGCATGCCGCCTCAGCCGAAGTCCGACCCTGAGTCGGTCGCGCTGATTCGAGAAGCAATGGCTGCGGCCGGAATCGCGGAGGTGCCCTGGGTTGCGGCACCGCCGAAGGAAGATGCGGAATGAGATCAAAGCAGCACGGCGCCGGCAGCGGGAAACTGATCGCGGGTATCGCGATCGTTGCCGTGATTGTCGGCGCTGCAATATTTGGCTGGCAGCGGCTCAGCGGTCCGAACCTGAGCCTTGCTGAGCCGCTCGTCACCGTCGAGCGTTATTGCACCGATTGTCACAACGAAGCGGAATTTGCCGGTGGCGTGTCGTTCGAATCTCTGAGCGCCAACGGCGCGCATGAAGATGCCGCTGTCTGGGAACGTATGGTGCGCAAGATGCGCGCCGGCGCGATGCCGCCAATCGATGTCGACGCGCGGCCGGACGATGATGAGGTTGCGCAGTTCGTGCAGGTCGTGGAGACGACGCTCGATACGGCGTTCGCGAGCAATCCGCAGCCGCCCGCACCGCTGATTCATCGCCTGAATCGCACGGAATACACGAATGCGGTGCGCGACCTGTTCGACATCAGCATCGACGCTTCGCAGTATCTGCCGCCGGATAATGTCGTCGAAGGCTTCGACAACATTGCCGAAGCGTTGTCGATTTCACCGGCGCTGCTCGAAGGCTATTTGTCCGCGTCGGCCAGAGTCGCATCGCTGGCAGTCGGCGACCCGCACCGCCGCCCGGAAGCGACGACTTATCGGGCAAAGGCCGACGAGACTCAGGATGAATACGTCCCCGGTGCGCCGCTCGGCACGATCGGTGGCATCGTGTTCGAGCATTATTTTCCGGTGGACGGCACCTATCGATTTCAGCCGAGGCTGTACCGTCAGATTCTGGCCAGTATTCGCGGTCTGCAGTTCGAGCACACGCTCGAAGTGACGATCGACAAGATTCTCGTGCACTCGGCCGACTTCGGCGGCTATGACGACAACAAGCGCTCGAACGAAGAGAACGCGTTTGCGGTGGCCGAGGAAATCGACGCGCGACTGAGTTTCGAAACCGACGTCACGGCCGGACCGCACACGGTTGCAGTGAATTTCCGGCGCCGACCGCCAAATCAGTCCGCTGACCTCTGGAAGCAATATCAGCGCCAGCTGTTCGACAGCAACGAAGACAAGGGCGATCCGCACCTCGATCAGGTCGACATCACAGGCCCGCTCAAGGTGGCGGGGCTCGGCGATACGCCCAGCCGTCGCCGCATCTTCAGCTGCATGCCGCAATCCGAGGAAGACGAGCCGTTCTGCGCCACCGAGATTCTGTCGCGGCTGGCCCGGCAGGCCTACCGCCGGCCGGTTTCGGAAGCCGAGATCACCGAGCTGATGTCGTTTTACGAACTCGGCCGCGCGAACGGAACTTTCGATAAGGGAATCGAGACGGCCCTGCGACGCATGATCTCCGGTGCGGAGTTCCTGTTCCGGGCCGAGGTCGATCCCGAAGGCGTAGCGCCCGGGGAGACTTATCAGATCACTGATCTGGAGCTCGCTTCGCGCCTGTCTTTCTTCCTGTGGAGCTCGCTGCCCGATGAAGAGCTGATCGAGCTGGCGTCGCGTTCGGCGCTGTCTGATCCGGCGACGCTGCGTGCACAGGTCGACCGCATGCTGCAGGATCCGAGATCGAACGCTTTCATCGAGAACTTCGCCGGTCAGTGGCTCGCCCTGCGCAACCTCGAGGGCATCGTTCCGGATCCCGGGGTATTCCCCGACTTCGACAACAACCTGCGCGTTTCACTGGTACGTGAGACCGAGCTGCTGTTCGATTCGATCGTTCGGGAGGATCGAAGCATCCTCGATATTATCGACGCCGACTACACGTTCCTGAATCAACGTCTCGCTGAGCATTACGGCATCGATGGAATTTATGGCCCGCAATTCCGGCGCGTCGCAATCGACAATCCCGAGCGACGCGGCATTCTCAGTCACGGCAGTTTCCTGACGATGACATCGGTTGCAACGCGAACCTCACCGGTCACGCGCGGCAAATGGATTCTCGACAACATGCTCGGTTTGCCGCCGCCCGCACCTCCGCCCAACGTGCCCGCCATTGAAGCAAGCGCAACCGGGCAGCCGC
>JASFSB010000142.1:0-5962 GCA_050114615.1 Gammaproteobacteria bacterium | reverse complement strand
AGATTTGATTGTAGCCATTTTGCGAGATGATATGCCTAACGTTCATGAATTCGATGACGGGTCGCGCGGCGTGCTCGTACGCGGCCCCGATGGGCTGCTCGTGAAGTTGCCGGAGCCCCGCGACTGACGAGTTGCTCGTCTGGCCCTGGGGCGCATTGACATCAGTACACCACCGCAACAATAGTGGGCATCGTACAAGCCGACTCAGCTTTGGCGCGAAGGGGGATTCAATGATCAAAGCAACGCTCACTCGCCGCGAAGCGCTCGCCGGGGTCGGAGCCGTCGCGCTTTTCGGCAGCATGCGTGCCACGGCACAGAGCGACGAGCTATTTGAACTGTCGATCGCCGAGAGTGCGCGGCAGATGGCCGCGGGAACGCTGACTTCCGTGGCGCTGACTCGCGCATACCTGGATCGCATCGAGCGGCTCGAGCCAACCATCAATGCCTTCATCACGGTCACTGCTGAGTCGGCGATGGCCCAGGCCGAGGTGCGCGATGCGGAACGTGCCGCCGGAACAGTGCGCGGGCCGCTGCATGGTATACCCATCGCGCTGAAGGACAATATAGATACGGCGGGGGTATTGACGAGCGCGGCCAGTGCAATCCACGCGAACCGCGTGCCTGATGCCGATGCGCAGTGCGTGCGACGGCTGCGTGCCTCTGGCGCCGTAATCCTGGGAAAGACGAATATGCACGAGTTCGCGTTCGGCGGTTCGTCAGCCGACTCTCACTATGGACCTGTTCATAATCCGTGGAACGTCGACTACATTCCGGGCGGATCCTCCGGCGGCTCCGGCGCTGCCGTAGCGGCACGGATGTGCGCTGCCGCGCTGGGCACGGATACCGCCGCGTCAGTGCGCAATCCGGCGGCCCACTGTGGGGTCACCGGGCTCAAGGCAACCTATGGGCTCGCGAGCATTCGCGGAATCATCCCACTGTCTGAGTCATTTGATCATGTCGGCCCAATCACGCGGTCGGCCGAGGACGCTGCTGTGATGCTGACTGCAATGGCCGGCTACGATGCGCGGGACGTTTCGAGCATCGACGCACCCATTGACAATTATTCCGCAGCAATCGGCCGCGCTGTATCAGACCTGCGGGTCGGAGTGCTGCGCGCCCAGCTCTATCCGGACGTGCACCCGGAAGTCGCGGCCGCTGCGGATGCTGCCGCCGAGGTCCTTGCAGGCATCGTCGCCGATGTGAGTGACGCGACCATGCCGCTTCCTTCGTTCGAAGACAGTCTGGTTGTCGCCAATGGCGATATACTCGCGTACCACGCGGAGTTCCTCGCAGATCCGGCATCCCGCTCACTCTATACGCCCGGGGTCATGGCCCGTTTCGAAGCGACTCCGCCGGTGCCGCTCGAAGCTTACATACCGGCCCGACACCGTATGATCGTAGCGCGGAAAACGATCCACGAGGCATTCGCCGACTTTGACGTATTCATCGGGCCGACGGTGGCAATGCCTCCGCATCGAATCGATGAGGCACTCAACGATCCGCCCGACGAACTGCTGATCATTCGCAATACTATTCACTTCAACATGCTGGGTAACCCGGTGATCTCGACGCCGTGCGGCTTCACGTCCAATGGCCTGCCTGTTGGACTGCAGATCATCGGGCCACCACTTGGTGAGTCACGCGTGCTTTCGCTTGCCCACGCATTCGAACGAGCTACTCAATGGAGCGCTGCGCGAGCGCCGGTGTGAGTCATCGCAGAGGACCTGCGGCCACGACTCCGGGAGTTCCAGCAGCGTCGCGGTAAGGCGTTAATGACCCTGTTGCGCCGGTGTCGGCGGAGGCGCATTATCGCGCGCCGAAACCAGCATTTCGCTGCATCTGCCATGGAGCGTGGCGGCCTTGAACGCTGAATCCAGGATCCGAGAGTCGGCACTCAGAAGCCTGCTCAAAGCGATCACCTATAGAGTAACCGGCACGATTACGACAGCGCTCGTAACTCTCCTCGTCACAGGAGAGTTCGCAACCGCGTTGGCTGTCGGCAGTATCGAACCGTTCATCAAGCTGCTCGTGTATTTCGTCCACGAGCGCATCTGGCAGCGTGTTCCGATCGGGGCCGTGAGACGGCTCGCGCACCTCGACGACTCGGCAGACAGGCAGGCACATTATCAATAAACCGGCGCCTCGATCGACAGGCGATACTTCCGGATCTAATCCAGTCGCTCTGCGACTCGGCGCCCGACGGTAGCGAGCGCATCCAGATAGTCGCGATCCGACTCGGACGAAGGCCGCACGGACATCGTGACAGTCGTGTCGCTCTGAACAAACTGGACGGCTGTGACACCATTCGTGTCGACGTTCGATCGACCTTCTTCGCCGATATCCACTGGCGTATGCGGCTGCAGAATCGACGTATTCTCGTAGTAGTCTCTGTCACCGAATTGCACTATGAGAGTCCCCTGTGGCGAACCGCCGAGGAAAAAGCACTGAAACTCGGCATCGTCGCCGGAAAGGTCCGAGACGTTTGGCCCCAGAACCAGTTCGGCGTCCTCCAGATTCAGCAAATCGCAGTCTGCATGGGCTGTTGCCGCTACGGTACACGCGAACGCCGCAAGCGAAAGTCTTCTGATCATTTCGAGCTCCGGTTTTACAGGCTGGTTTCGTTTGAGAGAATCCAGCGCGCTAAGTCCGATATCGGTCCAGCCAGAAGGCGACAGCAGCGAATAAGAAATAACTGCTGAGCGCGGTGATCGCGAGCGCCAGTTTGCTGTCGCCCTGAAGCGGACCGAAGACGTTGACGATATTGACCATCAGCAGCACCACGACAAAGACACTCATCCCGAACCTTCCGATGCCGGCCGTCGCCGAAGTCGAGCGCAGATACAACCAGAGCGCCGACATCAGGAGCCCGGCCTCGAGGGCGTAGGTGGCAACAGCGCTGTTCCAGAGTCCGAAACCGAGCTTGAGCGATGCATCACTCCACACAGGCAGATCCGGCGTATGAACGACCAGATCAAGCAGCCAATGTGAGAAGACAGCCAACGCTACGACCAGCGCCACAGAGTTCTTTCTGACGATTACCCATTTAAAGAGCCCATAGGCCAGGCTCGCCCAGATCACAGAGGCCACAAGGCTATGTGTGTATGGCATGTATTCCAGCTCGAAATGGGTGGACTGCGTGAAATTCTCGACGATATTCAGCCGCTCAATCCCAAGCAATACGAACGGAAAGAACAGGATGTCCACGAACTGAACAGCAAGGAAGAGGACTCCCAGCGAAGCTCGCTTCTCGAAGCGCTTCAGCGCGAGACCGGCTGCATAGTGACCTACGAACATTCAGGGCCTCAGTGGGTCTCGCTGCTCATGCATCCCTTCCGGATGCGCCGCGCAATCGTGCGCCCGGCAGAGTACGAACCGGACAAATGATGTGTGCGTTCCCAGCAGCTGACGAATAGACCATATTTTGCACAGCCGTCAGCCCGCAGCCTCACAGACAGCGATCAGACCATCGAGTGCAACTGCCACGCTTTGCCGGCGTACAGCTTCGCGGTCGCCTTCGAAGTGCTGCATCCGTGCGCGCAACAGACCCGGCGCACACCACGCAAACCAGACGGTGCCGATGGGTTTTTTTAGCACCGCACCGCCGGGACCGGCGATGCCGCTGACGGCAACGGCCAGGTCACTGGTCGCGCCCTGCGCCGCTGCGACTGCCATTGCCTCGACAACCGCTTCACTGACGGCACCGTGCGTCGCGATCTCGGCCGGTGGGACACCGAGCATCTCGGATTTCGCTGCATCCGAGTAGGTTACGTAGCCGCGCGTAAACCATTGCGAGCTGCCGGGCACATCCGTCAATACCTTCGCGATCCATCCGCCGGTACACGACTCCGCGGTTGTAACGGTCCAGCGCCGCTCGAGCAGCAATTCGCCGAGCTGTGCAGCGAGATTCTCCAGTTCCTGATCCTGCGGACTCATATCAGCACCTTAGCTCGCGCGGCTCGTTCGTACGAGATTCGCGTACAGTACGCGGTATCCGTCGGCCATCGCCTGCACAGTGAACTGCGCGGCAACGCCGCTGCGTCCCGCTTCACCCAGGCGTCGCCGCAACGGCTCATCTTCCAGCAACCGCAGCAGCGCGCTGGTCAGTGCCGGAGGTTCGTCGGTCGGAACAAGCAGGCCACTGCGCTCGTCGTCGATCGCATCGACGAGTCCGCCTGCGCGACTCGCGACAACGGGGACCCCGGCAGACTGTGCTTCGAGCACGATGAGTCCGAGCCCCTCGCTGCGTGCGGGATGCACGAACACGTCGAATCCGGCCAGCAATTCCTCCAGCCGCGGCACGAAGCCTGCGAAGACCACGTGATCGAAAATACCGAGACGACGTGCCTGCGATTTGAGCGCCGCATCGCGCGGGCCGCGGCCGAACAGCACCAGTCGTGCGCCCCGATGGCGGGCAAACACGGTCGGCAACGCCTCGAGCAAAACATCATGGCCTTTACGACTGATGAGCTGGCCGGCCGCGCCGAGGACGAATGCATCCGGATTGATACCGAAGCGCCGAACGAGTGCCGCGCGCGCTGCTTCGCGATCAGCGAAGGCCTCGGGATCGACGCCGCTGGCGATTTGGGTCACGCGATCCCCCGGTATACGCAGGTCGTTACGCAGCCACTCGAGAATCGGCGTGGAGATTGCAGCGATCGCATCATAGCCGCGAAACTTATAGCGCGCCCAAAGGCGCGGCTCGGGATTGTCGACTCTCCGGGTCAGCACCGAGTGCATTCCGACCGTACGCGCCGCGCGTGCGCCAAAGCGATCCGCGCCCGCGCGGGAGTGGACGTGTAAGACTTCACCACGTTCATCGCTGAGCACGCGCTGCAGTCGTGCCCGCGCACGCAAATCCAGATCACCATACATCGGCATTTCGACCACTCGGACTTGGGCGCCCACCGCGGAGGCAATCTCGGCTTTCGGGCGGCAGATCAGGACGTTCTGAAACTCCGTAAGCGCCTCGAGCAGCCGGCAAACCTGACGCGCTCCGCCATATAGGTGCCGGCCCGTCTCCAGATGCACGATCTTCATCCATCGATCATACTCGCACGCCGTGAGCGCCCATACCCCGATGATGCAGCAGTATCTGGCCATTAAGGCCAGGCATGCCGACGTGCTGCTCTTCTATCGAATGGGAGACTTTTATGAACTCTTTTATGACGATGCCAAACGCGCCGCGAAGCTGATCGACATCACGCTGACCAGCCGCGGGAAATCCGCCGGCGCGGCGATTCCAATGGCAGGCGTACCTGTCCATTCGCTCGATACGTACCTCGCACGCCTCGTGAAACTTGGCGAATCCGTTGCAATCTGCGAGCAGATCGGCGACCCGGCGACGAGCAAAGGCCCGGTCGAACGCGAGGTGGTTCGCGTCGTCACGCCCGGCACGCTGACGGATGAAGCCCTGCTCGGTCAGAATGAAACCCGACTGCTCGCCGCCGTGCAGACAGATCCGGGCATCGGGCTCGCATGGATCGATCTGGCAGCCGGACGAATCTGGCTCAACGACCTGCCGGATTCGCGCACGCTCGCCGCCGAGCTCGACCGTCTGCAGCCGGCCGAAGTGCTGATCGCCGAGGATGCGAAGTTGCCGGCAACGCTCCATGCGATGAGCTGCGTGCGCGAGCGCCCGACGTGGCTGTTCGACACGGAGCGCGGCAGGCGAGTCCTGTGCGAGCAGCTCGGCACTGCGAGCCTCGCGGGCTTCGACGCCGAGGAACTCAGCGCCTCCCTCGCGGCTGCCGGCTGTCTGATCGATTACGTCCGCGACACTCAACGCGGCCAGCTCGCCCATATCCGTCATCTCACACGGGAACGCATCGAAGCAACACTGCTGATCGATGCTGCGACGCGGCGGAACCTCGAACTCGATGCGAGCCTCGGGGGCAACGATGAATTCACGCTCGCAGCCATCATGGATCGATGCGCGACGGCGATGGGCAGCCGGCTGCTGCGC
>JASFSB010000141.1:0-5967 GCA_050114615.1 Gammaproteobacteria bacterium | reverse complement strand
TCGTCGGAAAATCCCAATAAGCAGTCGTTCAGCTCGCTGATGTTTCTCGAGCCGGGCGAGCCGCGCCGGGTGCTCGCGAAGAATCTGCAGTATCTGCTGTTGCTCGCGCTGCGCATCGGGTTTCTCGTTCTGCTCGTGCTCGCGTTTGCCGGACCAACGTGTTTCCGTGTGCCGCCGGCGGCCGGCGAATCCGGGGCGCGGCATCACCTGATCGTGCTCGATGCCTCGGCATCGCTCGGCTATGGCAATCGGTGGAATCAGGCGCGCAGCGCTGCCCGCGAAGTCGTTGCCGACCTCGAGCTCGAAGACGTCGCGCAGGTCATTCGTTTCGGACGAACTGCCGAGATTCTGACGCGGCCGAGCGGTGATGCAGCCGTGCTGCGCGCCGCGATCGACACGGCGCAGCCGAGCGTCTTTCGCGTGGATTTCGGGCAGCTCTCGAGCGCGCTCGATGGTGTCATGCGGACTGCGGAACTGCCGGTCGTCGTGCACGTGATCACGGATGCCCAGGCCAGCGGCGTACCGTCGCGATTCGCCGATCTTGCGCCGCGTCAGGCAGCGACGATCGATATCGTCGACATCGCCGGCGGCGCGCGCGAAGACAACTGGGCCATCGCGAGCTTCGGCGGCTCGCCCATCACCGGAGAGCTGCAGGCGTCAGTGCGCGGTTACGCCGTAACCGAGGCCACCCGGACGCTGCAGCTGATGCTCGAGGACGCAGTCATCGATCAACAGAGCGTTGTCGTGCCGGCGGGTGGGACGGTCAGCGTCGATTTCGAGCCGCTGACGCTGCGGGCCGGTTCGAACCGCGTCAGTGTGCGTCTCGCGCCAGGCGATGAACTCGCTGCCGACGACACGCGCTATCTGGCGCTGCAGCGTCCGGAGCCGCGCCCCGTCCTGATACTCTCGAGTGATCTGCGCGGTGCGGATGCGTTGTTTACGACCGCCGCGCTCGACACGCTGACGGCGCTGGTGATCGAGCCGACGGTCGTCGGCGCCGATGCACTGCAGGATCTCGATCTGAACGATTTCCGTTTCGTCATCGCTACGGACGCCGGTGGCCTGGCGCCGGACGCAGCGGCGCGCTTGTCGGATTATGTTGAATCGGGTGGCGCGCTGCTGCTCGGACTCGGTCCGGCCACCGCATCACTGGCCAACGTTCCGGTCACCGAGCAGGTCATCTCGCCGGCGGGTCTGGGCGGACGCAGCGATGCGGTGTCGATCGGTTTCCTCGACGCGGGGCATCCGGCACTGCGCGGGGTGAGCTCGCTGCGCGCTGCGCGCTTTTATCGTTACCTCGACGTCGAGCCGGCGAGCGGCGATTCGGTGCTGATCGGGCTCGAATCGGGTGCGCCGCTGCTGATCGAGCGCGCCGTCGGCGATGGCCGTGTGCTGACGTACACCTCGACGCTCGACCGTCAGTGGAACGACGTCGTCGTGCAGCCCGACTTCGTGCCATTCATTTCCGGGCTCGCGAATCACCTGCTCGGAACGGCCGGATTCACCAGTGAGGCGCCGCTTGGCAGTGTGCTCGGATTCAGGCGAGCCGGCGCTGCGCGCGGACAGGTCTTCGATCCCCAGGGCGACGTTGCGCTGGCGCTCGGGGGAACAGATGACGTAATTCTCGATCAAATCGGCTATTACGAAGTCGTCAGTAATGGTATATCCCGGTTCGTCGCCGTTAATTTCGATACGCGCGAGTCGGACCTGCGGGCGATGGAGCCGGCGACCCTGCAGCGCTGGGAAGCGCTGGGCGCGCCTTCCGAGACGGCCGGTGCTGCCGTCAGCACTGAGAATCGGGCACCGGAGCCGTTCCCGCTGGGCTGGTGGATTCTTTTGATGCTCGTTGGCGTCATCATCGTGGAATCATGGGTCGGAAACTGGCATCTTAGGGTGCAGCGAGGAGTAGCATCATGAGCGCACAGTCACAGCTCGAAAAATACCTCGAAAGTTTCCGCAATCGCCTGCGGCGGCTCATTGTCGCGCGCGCGTCAGCCGCGCTGGCCGCCGCCGCGCTGCTCATCACACTCGTTGCCGTATTTTTCGGCATGCGTCGGGCGTTCGATCCGGGCTTCGTCATCGGTGCGCGCAGCGTGCTGTTTGCGGCGCTGTTGCTGATCGCAGCGGGCGCATTGATCGTGCCGTTGCGGCGTATACGTGCCAATCGCGCAATCCGCGATATCGAAAAGCGTGCACCGGAATTCGACGGGCGACTCGAGACCTTCGACGGAATGCGTGAAAAATCGCAGCGTTCCCCGTTCCTCGGTCTGCTCGCTGAGGACGCGCTGAAGCTGGCCGGGCGAATTCCGATCGTCGGCAAGGTGCCGCCCCTGCAGATCAATGCGCCGATTGCCGTGGCGGCTCTGTGCGGCCTGATGCTCGTTGGCATGGGATCTGTCGGGCCCGATACCTGGCGCTATGGCGTTCGCCACCTGTGGGCAGGCTGGCTGTTCGACGATACGCTGCCGCCGCAGCGGATCGCCGTCGAGCCCGGGGATGGCGCGGTGCGTCGCGGCGGCGACCTGACCGTCAGCGGTCAGGCTGAAGGTTTCAGCCCGACGTCGATGACGCTATACGCGCAGCTGCGCGCAGGGGCACAGTGGCAAAGCACGCTGATGGACCGCGGACCGGAAGGTTCGTTCGAGTTCACTTTTTTCGCGCTGCGCGAGCCGGTGCGCTACTACGTCGAAGCCGCGGGGATTCGCAGTCCCGAATTCACCGTTTCGGTCGTCGACCTGCCTGAAATCACGAACATACGCCTGAGCTATGTCTATCCCGAATGGACGCGGCTGAATCCCGAGACTCAGGATCCCGGCGGTGACATCCGCGCCGTCGCCGGCACCGAGGTTCAGGTTCAGATCGAAACGGATCGTCCGCTCGAGTCAGCCCTGCTCGACGTGAACGGCGAATCCGTTCAGATGAGCATTGCCGGCAATACGAGCACCGCCAGTCTGACCGTATCCGAAGAAGGCGAATACTACTTTGCGACCGATTTCGGTGACGATGTCGTCAGGCTCTCCGACGATTACTTCATTTCGGTAGTCGAGGATACTGAGCCGGTCGTTAACGTCGTCAAACCCGGCCGGGACTGGCGCGCGAGCAACATCGAGGAAGTGTCGGTCCGCATCGAGGCCAGCGACGATTTCGGGCTCGATACGCTGGAGCTGCGATACTCGATTAACGGTGATGAATGGCAAAGCGTTGCTGTGCCGGCTGACGGCACGCAAATCAATGCCGAAGAGGTGCTGTATCTCGAGGAGATGACGCGACCGATCAGGGAACGTCGCAGCGCCGGCGCTGCCGCGATGCCGCTGACGATCGAAAACCTGCGCGCCCTCCGGGACGAGGCGCAGGCTGAAGCAGCCGACGCTGCTGAAGACGCACCCCCGGAACCGACGGCTCTGGAGCCCGGCGATCTGATTTCTTACTACGTCGTTGCCGAAGATCGGGAGCAGCGCGTCGAGTCCGATCTGTTCTTCATCGAAGTGCAGCCGTTCGATCGAAGGTTTTCGCAGGCGAGTGCCGGCGGCGGCGGTGGCGGCGGCGGTGGCCAGCAGCAGAATGAGATTTCCGCGCGCCAGAAGGAGATTCTCGTTGCCACCTGGAACCTGATTCGTGAACAGGACGAGGAAGCGAGCTTCCTCGATGAGCAGCAGCTCGCCGACAATGCGGCGATGCTGGCCGAGCTGCAGGCAACGCTGGCCGAGCAGGCGAGAACGCTGGCGCAACGCACGCGCGCACGCCAGCTGACCAACGCCGACGATCGCATCGAGCGTTTCGTCGAAGCCCTCGAAATGGCGGCCGAAGCAATGGATCCGGCCGCGGAACGTCTGAACGACGTTGCGCTCGACGATGCCGTGCCGTCCGAGCAGGAGGCGCTGCAACATCTGTTGCGTGCCGAATCGGTATTCTCGGACATTCAGGTCGCCTTCCAGCAGGGCGGCGGCGGTGGTGGCGGCGGACTCGCCGGCCGTGATCTCAGCGAGTTGTTCGAGCTCGAGATGGATCTCGAGAAGAATCAGTACGAGACCGAGTCGCCGGTCGCGATGAACCAGCAGGAACAAAGCGAGCAGGCGGTCGACGAGGCAATCGCGAAGCTGCAGGAGCTTGCGCGCCGTCAGGAAAATCTCGCGCGCCAGACGCAGCGTCGGCAGAACCTCAGCGAGCAGGAACGCTGGCAGCAGGAGCAGCTGCGCCGCGAAACCGAGGAACTGCGCCGTGAGCTCGAGCAGCTTCAGCAACGCATGGCCCAGGCGCAGCAGCAGCAGCAACAGCAGGGACAGCAACAAGGCCAGCAGCAGGGGCAGCAGCAGGGACAGCAGTCGGGATCCCCGGGACAGCCCGGTCAGGGCGGGCAGCAGAGTGCTCAGGACGGTGGACAGATATCGGAATCGGCGATGCGCGATCTCAATAACGCGCTGCAGGCAATGAATCGCGCGGCTCAGGGTGGACAGGACATCGATCCGGAGCAGGCGCGCAGGGCCATCGAGCAGGCGCGCCGTGAACTCGATCAGGCGCTCGAGCAAATGACGGCGCAGCGGCAAACGGAGGCGACCGAAGCGTTCTCGGATCTCGCCGAACGATCCGAGTCGCTGTTCGAGGCACAGCGCCGGCTTGCGACCGAGTTGCAGCAGGCGCTCGAAAATGCCGTGGACGAGCAAATCGCGGACAACAATCGACGCGGCGGACTGCCGCGTGAGGAAGCGAACGAATTCAGCGACCGCAAGGCCGAGATGTGGCAGGAGCTCGAATCCCTCGAGGAAGACATTCAGCGCGTCGCGCAGGAATTTCGGGGCAGAACACCGCAGGCGAGCGGGACGCTCGACGATGCGCTGGCCGACCTGCAGCAGACGCAGGGCACGCTGCGGTTGCAGTATGGTGCCCAGGCACTGCGCCAGGGCGGCGCGCAACAGGTAGCGGCAACCGATGCGGTGACGACATCCGCGTTGCGCGACCTGCAGCGCAGCACCGAATCAGCCCTCGAGCGCGCGCGAGTCGAGGCGGTCGAGGGGGGCAATCGCGAGCTCAGCGCCAACGAACAGCTCGTTGCGGAGATTCAGACGTTGCGCCGGCAGCTTGCCGAAATCGCTGCCGGCGGGGAACAAGGCGACGGCCAGCAGCCGGGGCAGGCGCCGGGGCAGCAGCCAGGGCAGTCGCCCGGCCAGCGCTCTGGTGATCAGGCCGGTGGTTTCGGTGGCCAGCTCGGCGGTAATCGATTCGGTGGCGGGCGTGGCTACTACGATCCGAACAGAATCGGCGCCTGGGGTCAGTTCAATCCGGAGAACTGGCGCAACCCCGAGGACATCGAGCGGCTGCGCGATCAGCTCAACGACGCCGGGCGGGAGTGGCTTTCGATCGCGACGCGCCTGCGTGGCGAGGGCGTCAGCGAGGAAGAGCTGCGGGCCATGCGTGAACTCGGTGAGGCGATGCGCGGCAATCTGCCCGGTAATCCGGAGCTCGTTGCCGAAGAGTTCCGCAACCTGGTGAATCTTGCAGAGCAGCTGGAGCTGCAGTTACGCGCTGAGGACAGCGATGGTGAATCGGCCATTCGCACGGAGGCGCCGAGCCGTTACGCGCCGGGCTACGAAGAAGCCGTCGCAGAGTACTATCGGCGGCTCAGCCGCACCGAAGACTAAACTGTTAGTGAATGAGCCGGTCGAGCGCACGTTTGACGTGCCGGGGTTGAGCCTCGCGGCGCGCGAGTGGGGCACAGCCGGCGAGCTGCCCGTCATTGCACTGCACGGCTGGCTGGACAACGCGGGGTCCTTCGATCTGCTCGCGCCACAGCTGTCCGGCGTTCATCTCATCGCCCTGGACTGTGCGGGCCACGGACTGAGCGGACATCGTTCGCCGGACGCAACCTATAACGTGTGGCAGGACGTCCCGGATGTCTTCGCCGTGGCCAGTCGTCTGGGATGGGATCGGTTCACGCTGCTCGGCCATTCCCGCGGAGCAGCGATTGCGAGT
>JASFSB010000140.1:0-5987 GCA_050114615.1 Gammaproteobacteria bacterium | reverse complement strand
CTGATACCCCTTCAGCACAGTGAGCGGGTTGACCTGGTGTTCGGCTGCCACTTCGCGCACGGACGGCAACGGGTCGCCTGCCGTAAGCGCCTCGTCGAGAATCAGTTCCGCAATGCGATCTCGCAATTGCAGATAAATCGGGATATCGCTGCGCCAGCGGGAATCAGCCACGCGCCTGCCGGTCCTTGGTTAACTGCTGTATTATTTAACTATAACAGTAAGGCACCCAGCATGCAAGATCGGCCGGATTTTCGCAGCGCGCTTGCATGCTAGAATTTTTCTTTCGCCCTCGAATCGCCAACGGGAATTCAACACACATCATGACTACAGCATCTGCGGCACCCGTCAGGGTCGCGATCACCGGCGCGGCCGGGCAGATCGGTTACCAGCTCTCCTTTCGCATCGCTTCCGGACAACTGTTCGGCCCGCAGCAGCCAGTCGTGCTGCAGCTATTGGAGATTCCGCCGGCAATGGACGCACTGAAGGGTGTCGCCATGGAACTCGAGGACTGCGCGTTCGGCACGCTGCACGGCATCGAAATGAACAGCGATCCGAACGTTGGATTCCGCGACACGGATTTCGCCTTGCTGGTCGGTGCGCGCCCGCGCGGTCCGGGAATGGAACGCAAGGATCTGTTGCTCGCCAATGCCGAGATCTTCTCCGTTCAGGGCAAAGCGCTCAACGACGCGGCATCACGTAACGTCAAAGTTCTGGTCGTGGGCAATCCGGCCAACACGAATTCGCTGATCGCTCGCGAAAACGCCCCCGACCTGAATCCGCGCAATTTCACTGCCATGACAAGGCTGGACCACAACCGTGCAATGGCCCAACTGGCAGCGAAAACCGGCAAACACGTAAGCGACGTGGAAGGCGTCATCATCTGGGGGAATCACTCAGCGACTCAGTTTCCCGACCTGGCGCATGCCAGCGTCGCGGGAAAACCAGCCCTCGATGCCGTGCCACGCAGCTGGTATGAGCAGGAATTCATTCCGAACGTCCAGCAACGCGGTGCCGCCATCATCAAGGCACGCGGCGCGTCTTCGGCAGCCTCAGCGGCATCGGCCGCAATCGATCATGTGCGCGACTGGGCGCTCGGCAGCGATTCCCTGCTGAGTATGGGTGTGGCCTCGGATGGCAGCTACGGAATCGGCGAAGGCATCGTCTTCTCTTATCCTGTTCGGTGCAGCAACGGCGATTTCGAGATCGTGCCGAATCTCGTAATAGACGATTTCGCGCGGGCAAAGCTCGCCGCAACCGAAGCTGAGCTGCGCGAAGAACGTGCCGGTGTCGAAGCATTGCTGTGATCCGGCGAGAAGGTCCGCCGCCGGCAGATCCATTGTTGAGACAGTCCTGAATCCAACGGACCAGTAACTTAAAGCAGTACGCCGATGTTTAGCTTCGTGTTTTGGCTGGTTTTGTTTTTCGCACTGGTCATTACGCTGCCATATCGGGGCACGAATCTCAGAGATTCGACGCTCGCGCTTGGCATTTTCCTCATTCTCTACACACTCCTCGGTAACGGTGGAATAGTCTGGACCGGCCTGCTGTGGATCGCCCTGGCAGCGCTCGCCTGTCTGAATCTCGAGGAACTGCGCCGTGACTTTGTGAGCCGGCGAGTACTGACGCTTTACCGCAAAATGCTACCGAGCGTATCGGCCACCGAGCAGGCGGCGCTCGATGCGGGCAGCGTGTGGTGGGAAGGACAGCTTTTCTCCGGCAAGCCCGACTGGACCGTGCTGACTCGGCTGCCGAACGGTGAACTTACTTCGGAAGAGCAGGCGTTTCTGGACGGGCCCTGCGAGGAGCTCTGCCGCGACATCGACGAATGGGAAATCACACACGAGCTCGCCGACCTGCCACCGACACTTTGGGAAACGCTGCGCCGCAAAGGCTTCTTTTCGATGATCATCCCGAAGGAATACGGCGGCATGGGTTTTTCGCCGCTGGCAAACTCGATGGTGCTGACAAAGATCGCTTCACGAAGCTCTACGGTTGCCTCGATCGTCGGGGTACCGAATTCACTCGGTCCGGCCGAGTTGCTGCTGCATTACGGAACGCACGAGCAGAAGCAAAAGTGGCTGCCACGGCTCGCCAGCGGTGACGAGGTTCCGTGCTTCGGGCTCACGTCGCCTCGCGTCGGCTCCGACGCAACGGCTATCACGGACTCCGGCGTCGTCTGCCGGGGCACTTTCGAGGGCCAGGCAGTCATCGGCATCCGCCTTAACTGGGACAAGCGCTATATAACGCTTGCGCCGATTGCGACCGTCCTCGGCCTCGCGTTCCGGCTCTACGACCCCGACCACCTGATAGGCGACAAAGACGAATACGGCATTACGGCCGCACTCGTACCGACGAACCTGCCCGGCATCACGATCGGGCGGCGCCACTATCCGATCAACATTCCCTTTCAAAACGGTCCGACACAAGGCCGGGACGTTTTCATTCCCGTCGATCACATCATCGGCGGGGCTAAAATGGCCGGCGAAGGCTGGAGCATGCTGATTCAGCAGCTCGCCGTCGGGCGCAGCATTGCGTTACCGAACAACGCCCTCGGATCCGCGCTGGCAGGGGTTTACGCTTCCGGCGCCTATGCGCGAATCCGCCGCCAATTCGGTTTGCCGATCGGCAAGTTTCATGGTGTCGGCGAGGCCCTTGCCCGGATGGCCGGACTCTCGTACATCATGACGGCGGCGTCCCGGGTGACCTGCGCAGCACTGAATGCCGGCGAACGCCCTTCCGTGCCGTCAGCGATACTCAAGTATCACAACACTGAGATGGGCCGGCAGGTTGCAAACGACGCGATGGACGTGCACGGCGGCAAAGCCATCATGCTCGGTCCGAAGAACTATCTGGCACGGCCGTACGAAGCGATCCCGATCGCCGTAACGGTCGAAGGCGCCAACATCCTCACGCGCAATCTGATCATCTTCGGACAGGGAGCCGTACGCTGCCACCCATTCGTACGTGCCGAAATGGACGCGGCGCGCGACGAAGATCAGGCTCGCGGACTGCGTCAGTTTGACGACTTGCTGTTTCGTCACATCGGGCACCTGTTGTCGAATGCCGCACGCTCTTTCTTCATGGGTCTCACCAGCGCGCGTTACACGGACGTACCGTCTGAACATCTTACGAGGCGCTTCTATCAGCAAATCAATCGCTACAGCGCTTCTTTCGCATTGGCGGCCGACGCCGCGATGCTCACGCTCGGAGGGGGTCTGAAGCGGCGCGAGCTGTTGTCAGCTCGACTCGGTGACGTGCTCAGCTATCTGTATCTGACATCGATGGTGCTCAAGCACTACCGTAACCAGGGCGAGCCACCTGAAGATTTCCCGGTCGTCGAATGGGCCTGCCGCAGCCTTCTGTATCGCGCCCAGGAGCAGCTTCACGGCCTGTTGCGAAATTTCCCGAATCGGCTCGTCGCCGGCGTTTTGCGGACGCTGATCTTCCCGCGGGGGCGGATCTTTTCCTCCCCGGCCGATGAAACCGGTCAACAGATCGTCGAGCTCATCATCAACGACACGCCTACGCGCGAACGACTTGCAGACTGTATCTATCGCACACCGGATCCGGACAATCAGATTGGACTGCTGCAGGAGGCGCTGAAAGCCGCGGAGAAGGTCAAACCGCTCGAACGACGCGTACACGATGCCCGCAAGCAAGGCGAAATCACAGCGGAAGACACACCAGGACAGATTGCACAGGCGGAAGACGCTGGCATACTGACCCACGGTGAAGCGCGCGAACTCGAGCGCTTCGACGCACTGGTCATGGCTTTGACGGGCGTCGATGATTTCGACCCGGCAGACCTGCCACGCATCACAGGCGCTGCAGCAGGACAACGTGCAGGAACGAAAGCGACAAGGAAGAAACGCACGACGAAGAAGCGACGCGCAGCGAAATCAAAGCCACGCAAATCGCCGGGGACCGCTGAGAAAACCCCGATCGCCGATCAGGCTGACGAATCAACTGAAGAATAGAGAAGCATGTACAGCGAATTCTTCGGGCTAAACGAGAAACCATTCTCCATTACGCCCGATCCGCGCTACCTGTATATGACTGGCCGGCATTCAGACGCGCTTGCGCATCTGATCTACGGGATCAGGGAAAGCGGTGGATTCATTCAATTGACCGGAGAAGTCGGCACCGGGAAGACTACGCTCATCCGCAGCCTGCTCGAGAATATGCCCGATGCCGCAAAGCTCGCGGTCATTCTGAACCCCAGCCTGTCTGCGCTCGAGTTCCTCGCTGCGATCTGCGTCGAGCTCGACATCGACCTGCCGGAGGAACATACGCGCTCGTCGCTCATAACTGTACTCAATCGCTATCTGCTGCAGGCACACGCTGACGGAATACGGGTCGTACTCGTCGTCGATGAAGCACAAACAATGGACGCCGTGCTGCTCGAGCAGGTTCGTCTGCTGACCAATCTGGAAACAACCAAACAGAAACTTCTGCAGATCATCCTGATTGGGCAGCCGGAACTGCGTGAATTGCTTTCACGAGCCGACATGCGGCAGATCGCCCAGCGAATTACAGGCAGATTTCATCTCGAGCCGCTGAGCCGAGGCGAAACGCGCGCTTACGTGCGACATCGAATGCGCGTCGCCGGTGCCCAGCACGATGTTTTCATGCCCGGCGCAATGCGGGCGTTGCATCAAAGTTCGGGCGGTGTTCCGCGACTCATCAACGTTGTGGCTGACCGCGCCCTATTGGCCGCGTACACGCTGGATGCCCCGAAGATTTCAGGACGACTCGTCAGGCGAGCGGCCGCAGAAGTGTTTGGCGGAACGCGACGCCGCTGGTGGCCGTATCCGGTCATCGGGGCGATTGTTCTGCTCCTCGCAGCCGCGTTGCTGCCAAGACCGTAACGGACGAGGATCGACGATATGTCATTCATTCTCGATGCGCTGCGCAAATCCGAGCACGAGCGACGCACGGAAGCCGCACCCGATATCATGCACGCACCGCTCGCCGTTGCGCATCGGCACCTCCCCGTGTGGGCTATCGTGCTGATCGGAGTTCTCGCGGCCGCGTTGCTTGGCGTGACCATCTACAGCTTTACGGAACGTGCGCGCGAAACCGCGCTCCCCGGGCGCGCATCGCTACAGGCTCCGGGCTACCCGCTCGAGCCAACGACGCAACCACCGGGGGCCGCTGAGCCGGTGCGCTCGGATGCCGCGTCGCGCATCGCGGCGGAAGTCCCGGAGCCTGACACGAACACACCGCAGGCACCAATTCCTCCGGGCGAGCGCGAATCGACGGCGTCGACGGCCGCCACCGCGAGCGTGGCCGCCTTGACAGCGCCGGGCAGCTCGGCGACCGGCACGACTGCGCCGTCCCCACCGCCGCCCGCACCCGCGCAGGCACTCGACCCAGGCCGGCTACCGAGCTACGCCGCGGCCGTTGCTGAGGGAATCGGGATCAATCCGCTGCAGCTTCAGCTGCACGTGCATAGTTCGGTCGCCGCGAACCGCTTCGTCGTCATCAACGGTTCACGCCGCCGCGAAGGCGACCGGCTCGCAGAAGGACCGCTCGTTGAATCCATCGTTGCCGAAGGCGTCGTGCTGAGTTATCAGGGGCGCAGATTTCTGCTGACGCCCAATTAGACTCGCGTCCCGATTCCCTTGTGCAGCATCGTTATTACGATCGTCGACATCGCAACGAGCGCGATTATGATGATCGCGAACGCAACTGTTATCGAGACATCAGACGAGCCGAGCATGCCGTATCGAAACGCATTGACCATATAGAGAATAGGGTTTGCGAGCGCGACAGCCTGCCAGAAATCAGAAAGCAGGGAGATTGAAAAGAACACGCCGCCGAGATAGGTCAGCGGCGTCAATACGAAAGTCGGAATGATCGTAATGTCATCGAAATTTTTCGCAAACAGGGCGTTGAGCAGCCCGGCGAGTGAGAAGACCATGGCCGTCAGGATGATGACTGCGAAAGTGATGAGTGGATATTCGACGTGTATATCAGTGAATATC
>JASFSB010000139.1:0-6004 GCA_050114615.1 Gammaproteobacteria bacterium | reverse complement strand
AAAACCGACGTTGGGAAACCAGAACGTGGCGCCGAGGAACAGGAGTCCCACGAAGGGATGATCCACGAACAGGATTCCGCTATACGCATTCAGTATGCCGGCCGCAGCACGCCGGGAATCCGCCGCGAAGCCCGCGCCTTCGTTCCGCATTGACCGGGCGAAACGCACCGCTTAAACCGCCGGATCGGCGCTGCCGAGATGCGCCGGCAGGCGCTCCGGCGCGGTGACGGTTTCCAGCGTTTCTGCAACTCTGACGATCGACACGGTCGAATCGGGATGCACCATCACGACGTTCGGCCGATACTCGATGAACTGCATCCATTGCGTATTGTTATAGGCGCCGACGGGATTGACGATGAGCGTGTCGCCGACACGGACAGGCGCCAACAGAATACTGTTTCGAACAACGTCGATGTTCATACACAACGGCCCGTAGATTACCGTTTCCTCGGGCGCTCCCGTGAGCTCTCGCGTCGGTGTGATCTGATGGTTGTACCAAAATGCCGTAAACAGAACATTCACGCCCGCATCGACGACGACGCAGCGGCGCCCATCCGGCATTTTCTTGTTTGCAACGACTGTCGTAATCAGCGACTCCGCGTCATCGACCACTGCGCGGCCGGTCTCCAGCACCAGCAACGGCAACGTCCGACCGCGGGCGACGCGCTCGTAGGTAGCCTCGAGAAGCGGCGTACAGATTTCTTCGGCATACTGATCGAAGCTCGGCACGACCTGAGCCGGCGGCAAATAGATCCCCTGCAATGCATTGCTCGATGCAAATCCTCCGCCGATGTCGAGCGTTTCGATTTCACAGTCCGTTTTGCGCTCCACGTCCTGCATGAAGGCACACATGGCCCTGACCTGTGCGCCGTAAGCTCTGTGATCGAGCACGAAGGTGCCGATGTGGCTATGCAGACCCGTGAGGCGTAACCGATCACTGCCTGCGATGCGCCATGCCGCATCCATTGCCTGTCCGGATTCGATATTGAACCCGAAACGGCCCCAGTTCTCTGTAAATCCCGTTTCGAAGTTTAGTCGGATGGTGACGCTGACGGTCCTGTCCATACTGTTCGCAATCGCCTCGATCAGGTACAGCTCGTCGAGATGGTCAACATGGATGCGAGCATCTTCGGCGATCGCACGCTCGAGTATCGAGCGCGTCTTGTGCGGACCGTTGAAGACGATTTGACTGCCCGGAACGCCCAGTGAGCGGGCCTTCTCGTATTCGAATCCGGACACGACTTCTGCCCAGGCTCCCTCCTGATGCAGGACGTTACATACGGCGCCAAGATAGTTCGTCTTATACGACCAGGCGTACTGGACCCTTGGATAGCGCGTCGAAAATGCATGCTCCAGTCGTCGCGCATTGTCGCGCAGCTTCTGCTCCGAAATCACGAACAACGGCGAGCCATAATCCTCCAGCAGGGAACTGACGGGGATCCCATCCAGATCGCTCTGCCACAGTTCCCGGTGGACTGCGCCAAACTTGTTCACCAGACCGCTTCGATGCATGACGATCGACGGTTTGACCCATGCTTTACGCATGCCTGACTTGCCGGATTCGTGATCAGACTCGGTCATATCGGGGTCCCAGTGCCGGCAGCGGTATCCAGCCGCCACCCGTTCATCACGACCGATTCGTATTCGGCCAGCGGAATGACTGCATCCTCGGCGTATCGAATGTAAATATTGCCGGCAGGCGCAACCCCTCGGTCTTCGGGCGTATGGCCGCGCAACAGCTCGAGCAGCACGTCGAGCACGTTCCTGCCCGAACCGGCCGTCAGATAGACCCAGGCAGGAAATCGCGGATTGATTTCAACGAGCTGGTAGGTGCCGTCGGGCTCGCGCATGACCTCCACCTCGAGCGGTCCCTTCCAGCGTATTGCCGATACAAGCGCGGCGCTCGCCCGATAAAGCGTATCGTCTTCTATCGTCACACCGGCCCAGGCTTTTCCTTTGTCCGTCAATGCGAGTTTCTTCATCATTGCGGCGCCGAGCAAACGCCCGTGCCCGTCTCCGACCGCCGTTAGATTGACTTCCTCGCCTTGCAGGAACCGCTGCACCAACACCGGCAGCCCCCACTGCGAAGAGATGCGATTGAAAGCTGTCACTGCCTGCTCCGCGTTGCGCACGATTTCTGCGTCGTAGAATATGCCCTTTACGACATAGGGATAGTGCCACCCGTGGCGACCGCTTTCGTAGAAAAAGCCGCGATCGGTCACAGCTTTCGTCTCGGGACTGGAGATTCCGGCATGCCCGGCAAGCTCTTCCAGACGATCCTTGTTGCGCAGCTCGAGCTGATCGGGTGACGGCACGAACGTGGCAATGCCCATCGACCGCAGTTTGTCGGCCAGCCGCGTAACACCCGGCAGTTCGGCATCGAGGCACGGTATCAGCGCATCGATATGCTCCCGATCCCGAATCATTTCGATCCGGTCGATAAATGCATCATCGCCGCTCGACGGGTAGGGCACCAGATAACCCGAATCGCAGTAACGGGACACGTGCAGGCCGGGATCCAGGGACTCGTAGCCCAGACCGACGATACGTCCGTCGAAGCCGGACGCCTCCCGCAGACAATGGGCCACAGCCATGCCCGGGCCGGGATTATCCGGTCGCGCGTTCATCCCTGTTACTGCGATACAACGCGGAAACGCCGCTCGATCGCTGGTCATGACCGCAACAGCTGATCGCGCAGCGAGCCGAGGAATTCCAGCAGATCTCTGTCCAGCGTCGGCGCGTCGACCTCGTACGTCGAGACAAGCCTCTCGCGCAGCGCATCCACACGCCGGTCCTGCTGCAGCGCTCTGAGTATCATCAGGCCAGTCTCGTTGACGGTAAAACTGTGGCCACTGACGGGGTCGAAAACGAAGCCGCTCTCGCTGACCGCAAGTCGCTGCAGACTGGCCGCATCCGGCAGAAGGGACTGCTGGTCGATCGTGCTCTCAGACACCGATTCACTTTCCTCAGACATCGATGGCGACAATCTAGTTAACGCGAATGACGATATTGAATAGGTATTTTCCGGAACAATGAGCATCGCGAATGCGAGTGCTCACCACTCGGACACACGCGAGCTCAGATCGAGGCACCGAGCAGTGCCTCGATCTGCGGCCTGGATTTCCGACCGTTGGTGCGCATTTCCTCAGCCAGCTTCTCCGGCAGCCATTTGACGAATGCAGCATCGAACGTGGGACGCGAGGCGATCGCCCGATACCAGCGAGCGACATTCGGCAGGCGATCGTTCGCCCACAGACTGTCCAGTGCCAGGCATGCCAGGCGGTAAACATACGGCGCCATGGCGATGTCGGCCATTGTCAGCGCATCGCCGACCAGCCATCGCGAGCCTGTCAGTGCCTGCTCCATCTTCTCGAGGTATGCAATATACAAACGGACGAACTCGACGGCTCCGGGCGCGTCGATTCCCAGCTGAATCCATCGCCACTTGCGCTCGCGCGCGGCGCGGCCTTCGCCCGTGCCACCGGCGAGAAAATCCTCGAAGCTTCCCGCTCCATTGCGCAGAATCGTGTGTCGGTGCGACACGATATAAGTGAGTGCGGAACAGGCCGGATGCAGCTCCTCATCCACAGCCTTCGTCCATAAACGCACAGCCGCCCGCTCGTAAGCCGATGGTGGATAGATCGGTTTATCCGGAAAAGCATCTTCGACATACTCACAAATGACCGTCGACTCAGGGATAATTCGGCCGTCGTGTACGAGCACCGGCACGACGGCTTTCGGATTGACGGCCAGATAGCTTGCGCTGAATTGCTCGCCGGCAAGAATATCGACGTAATGGCCTTCCCAGCCGAGCGCTTTCTCGGCCAGCGCAAAGCGCACTTTTGCGGCACACGCAGACGAACCATGGTGATACAACTCGAGCATCGATCAATTATGGGGCACGCACTTCCCTATTGCACTTCGATGGCAGCCCACTAAAGTGTGAGTTCGCCTGAGGGGGGAGACGCCACAATGAAATATGCAATGTTCCGGTCCTTGCTCGTGCTGACCGCGTCGATTTCGTTTACTGTGAACGCATCCGCAGACGATGCCGATACGCTGCGACAGATGCAGGATCGTGTGGAAATCGAAGCGCTCATGTGGCGCTACGTGCGCGCACTGGATACCTTCGATGCAGATGCCTATGCCAGCGTCTTCACCGAAGACGGCCAGTTCGGCAATGGCCCGAACGCGACGAAGGGTCGCGCCGCACTTCGCACGATGATCGCGAACCTGAAGTCCGGGCGCGAGGAACGGGCCGCCAGCGGTGAAACGGTAGCCCCGCTGCAACACGTGATCGCGAATTCCAGACTCGAGTTCATCAACAATGACGAAGCGCTGTTTCACTCATACTGGATGACGGTCGGCGGCAGCACGGGTTCCGGCACGCGACCGAACATACTGGCATCCGGGCGCGGCGTCGACCACCTGGTGCGCGTGAACGGTCAGTGGCTCATTCGTAATCGCGACGTCGCACCCGACGACTGAGCCGCTCGCAAGCTGCGCAGCGCCTTACTCGAGCAACGCGTCGAGATCTGCCAGCACGTCGTCGTCAGCGGTTTCGACGCGCAGCGACGGGTCCGCATCGAGCAGATCTCCCAGCGTAGCCGAGGCATAGTTGGCCATTTCTTCATCGGGATTCGACATGACGTCATCGTAACCGCCAAACATTTTCCCGCGTCGCATTATCGGCAGCGTTACGTACGCTTCGACATCGGTCGTGGTGCCGTCTACGAGACTCACGGACATCATCGTCTGGGCTCCGCCCATACCGAAATTCAGTGCCTGCACGGCCTTCGCGTTTGCTATGAGATCCATGCGCACGAACGCAATGGCATCGACTCCCAGCCGGCTGGCCAGCAATGTCAGCGTGTCGCCGGTGTGGAAGTTGCGGCTTTCTATCTGCTTGCGCAGTCGCCGCGCCATGTTACCGAGGACCTCATCGAATCTGCGATTCGCTTCGACCACGAGTGTCTGCAGTTCCGGATCTGAATTGATTCGATCTGCCGTGATCAATTCGACTTCGTATTGTTTCCTGCCCAGCTCGCTGGCGACGGCGTTGGCGAGATGCGCTTCCAGTTCGCCGGATTCCTCCACCTGAGCCTCCCGACGAATCATCCTCTGCCTGACCAGATTGACCTGAGCAGGCAGGACCGCAACGGTTACCGGCCGGGTCTCACCCGATTCAAATTCGTCCGTTGCATGCATTTCCGCCTGTGCCGAGCCCAGCCAGGCAAACCCGAGCAGGCTCAGCACGATCGATGTTTCGCGAACTGAGTTCATGAGCTAATCCTCCGTAGACAACTGATCTCGCAGCTCTGTCAGACGCCTCATGACGACGGGAAGGTCCTCGGCATCCGGTGAATTTCTGACGTACAGAACATAGGCCCGTGCAGCCTCACGCGGCATGTCGAGCGCGTCATACACTTCGCCGATGCCTCGATGCGCCGGCGCATAATTCGAATCTCGAACGAGCAAATCCTCGTAGATGCTTCTGGCCGTCTCGAGGTTGCGCGCCATTGCCTGACGTCCCTGCTCAGTCTCGAGCAGATTGTCTTCGCGCTCAGAGCGCGTTCGTCTCATCCGATGCCGGAGATTTCTGCGTTTATCACGATTCGAGAAATCCTCCGGTGCGAATTCCGAACGCGGACCGAGCACGCGCCATGCGTCACCGAGCAGCATGCGCAGTTCCGGATCGTCCGGATATCGCTCGAGTAAGCTTTGCGCAACGGCGATCGCCGTGTACGGGTAGTCGTCGCGAATGTAATCGCGGACAGTCAGCAACCGCACCGGACGCACGACTTTGTCGAACGCCTCGGCATCTCTGTCCGCAACGGACATACCGGAAACGAGCGCGAGACTCTGTTCGTATCTCGCATCGGGTTCAGGATGCGTGGTCCATACCGTCGCGATACGTGGCCGCAGACCTTCGAAGTCCTGCCGCAGCAGATCCATCAATTCCGGCATTGCGTGCGGGTCGAACCCGGCTCGACTAAGCATCTGT
>JASFSB010000138.1:0-6040 GCA_050114615.1 Gammaproteobacteria bacterium | reverse complement strand
TCCGGACGTCGATTTTTGCCGCTGGCTGACGCTCGAACACGGCGTGGCGGCGATCCCGATTTCGGTCTTTTATGCGAATCCGCCGCCAGATCAGCGAATCGTACGGTTCTGTTTCGCCAAGGAAGACGACACTTTGGATCAGGCTATCCAGCGTCTTGGGGCGGTGTGAGCATGGCGAAACAGCACGCAGGATATGACGGGCGCAGCCGGCTGCTGACCAGCGCGGGTATAGCGTCGGTCTCGGTTGCGGTCACGCTGATCGGGCTGAAGCTCTGGGCGTGGTGGACGACGCATTCGGTCGCCCTGCTGAGCTCGTTTGCCGATTCGATGCTCGATCTCGTCGCGTCATTGATAACGCTGTTCGCTTTACGATTTGCCATGACCCCTGCGGACGCTGAGCACCGGTTCGGTCACGGCAAATCCGAGGCGCTGGCCGGTGTCGCACAGTCGGTTTTTATACTCGCGTCGGCTGCCTTCGTGGGCTGGCGAGTCGTCGAACGTTTTATCAATCCGCTGGCGCTTGACGAGCCGGAAGTCGGCTTCCTGGTGGTCGCCATTTCGTTCGTGCTGACCACCGCGCTGGTTTTGTTTCAGGCCTGGGTCGTTCGGCACACCGGTTCTCTCGCCGTCAAGGCCGATGCGGCGCATTACAGAGCAGATTTGCTGACGACTATCGCCCTTGCCGGCGCCTTGTATTTTTCAACGCAACTTGGCTGGCTCTATGCGGATCCCATATTCGGATCTATCGTGGTATTTCTGATCCTTGCAAGTGTCAGAGAAATTCTCGCCAATGCGCTTCGAGACCTGCTCGACCACGAGTTACCGGAGAATGACCGCGAGGCGATCGAAGTGATCGCACTTGCGCACCAGTCCGTTCTCGGCGTACACGACATTCGAACGCGATCGTCAGGCGCAGATCAGTTCATCCAGTTTCATCTCGAACTCGACTCGCAGCTGACACTCGAACAGGCACATGCGATTTCCGATGAAGTCGAGGCACAGGTAAGAGCAACCTATCCGGCCGCAGAGGTGCTGATTCACGCGGATCCCACCGGCAACGAAAACGGCGATTGATCGGCGTTCGGCCAGGCGCGAGCCGACGCTGCTGATTCCCGGTTGACTTACTCGACGCCGCGCTCGCCGGCGGCCAGCTCGTCGATTAGTTCGATGAGTCGCTCGTAACTGCCGGTCATCGACGCGTTGCTGGTGAATTTTCCGTTGATCACGATCGAAGGGACGCTGGTAATCCGGTAGCGCTCGTTGAGTTCTTCGGCTTTCTGCAGTCGTTCGTTCACTTCGGGCGAGTTGAATGTGTTCGTGAACTCGTCGCGACTGACGCCGAACGTTGCGAAAAACGCTGCCAGTTTTTCGGGTGTGTCGAGATAGTTCGTATTGCGATGGATCTCGGCAAAAAAGGCTTCGTGCATTTCAGCGCCCTTACCGAGGACCTGCGCCGTGTAGAAAGCCTGTGCGTGCAGCCTTACGAGCGGGTTCCATACTGCAGGTATACGGATGAAGTTTACATAGTCGGCGTTATTTGCCTCCCATGCATTCAGGTATGGGTCGAAGTTGTAGCAGTGCGGGCAGCCGTACCAGAAGACTTCTGCGACTTCGATCTGTTGCGGACCGGAGCTCGTCGGCTGTGCCGGCGTCAATCGGTTGTAGTGCGTGCCGAGTTCGAATTCACCGACTGACTGTGCCAGGGCGGCAGCTGTGGTGAAAGTCGCCAGTAAAGCCAGGCTTAAGCGCAACATAAATCTTCCCGGATTCTATTGTAGTCCCTGAATATAGCTTGCGAGCGCGACGATTTCGTCCTCCAGCAGAAGTTCGGCGACGTTGCGCATCATTTGATTCTTGTCCGAATCTGATGTGCGGTTGCCGCTGGCGTAGGCATTCAGTGCCTTCTGGAGATAGGCAGCATGCTGGCCGTTGATCCGCGGGTAGGCAGCCATCGGATTGCCGTGCCCGCCGGGGCCGTGACACGCGATGCATGCAGCAATACCGCGCTCAGGAACGCCACCGCGATAAATATCTTCGCCCAGTTCGACCAGCTCCGGATTCGCACCCTTTGGCAGCAGCGTCTGCGTCGCGTAGAACGCGCCTATGTCATGCATATCCTGCTCGGACAGCGTTGCCGCAAAATTCTGCATCCCGACATCCGCGCGCTGCTGATCCCGATAGGCTTCGAGCTGACGCACGATGTAGGCTTCACTCTGCCCGGCGAGGCTGGGCCATTCCGGCGTTACGCTGTTGCCGTCCGCGCCGTGGCAGGCCGAGCAGGTCGTCGCCTTCGTGCGTCCCGCAGCCGGGTCGCCGGTCTGGGCACTTACTGCGAACGTCAGCGCCGCGCTGCAGGCAATGAGCGTACTCATGAACGCGCGTATGCGCCGGGGTGCGTCGGAAACCTTGCTTTTCATAGGGTCAGCGGGTCTTGGTGTTTCGCTTCGAACGGGCGCCGATTGTACACTAGAACCCCACTCCATGACCTTGCACGTCAACGCGGCGGATCGGCACGCGTCACGTTTCGTGACGTCGCGTCCTGCCCGCGGTCATTCGTTTCGGAACGGCGGCGATGAATGCGGTATTTATCAAGAGCGCGGTCAGGCCCGGCGATTTTCCACCCGATGAGGGGGCCGAAGTCGCCGTCGTCGGGCGCTCGAACTCAGGCAAATCGAGCGCAATCAATGCGATCCTCGGCAGCGCCGGATTGGCGCGTGTCAGCAAGACGCCGGGACGCACGCAGCTGATCAATTTTTTTTCCCTGGGCGGTGCGCGGCGTTGTGTCGACCTGCCCGGTTACGGATTTGCGCGCGTCAACGTAAAAGTCCGTCAGGGATGGGAGGCAATGGTGACCGGCTATTTCGAGTCGCGCCGGTCGCTGCGCGGCCTCTTGCTGACCGTCGACGTGCGCCGTGGCATCGGTGAGCTCGACGAACGCATGCTGAACTGGTGTGCTGAGCTCGGTGTTCCGGTTTTCATTCTGGCGACCAAGGCCGACAAGCTCAGCCGCGACAAAGGCAGGCGGGCCGTTGCCGTCATGGCGCAGGAGGCGGAGGCCTGGAACGCCTCCGTGTGCCTGTTTTCGGCGCTGAACGGCACAGGTCTGGAAGCGGCCCGTACCAGGCTCGAGCGCTGGCTCGAAGCAACGGACGTATCGTAAGGCCTTGAAAAGGCCCCGGGCACAACTTGCAGGGGACGTGCCCGGGGCAAATAAAGTTCCGAATGGGGTTTTCGGAACGGTTTCCCGCTTAGGGAGGAAAGCGGGGGGTGTCGCGTAGGACACTTGATCGTTTAGTTCGATCTGCCCTCAATAAGTTCCCTCCGGGCCCGCGAATTATCGCGGCGGGAACCTGAAGAAACCTTTACTGTGGCCTGTTCCGGGCTAATGCGCTTCATCCCAGTTGGCTCCGACACCGACGTCGACCGCCAGCGGAACGGCGAGTTCGGCAGCCGCTTCCATGAGCATGACAATTTTCCGGCGCGCTGCATCGAGGTCGCCTTCGCCGACCTCGAAGACGAGTTCGTCGTGGACCTGCATGATCAGTCGGACATCGATGTCGCTGCCTTCCAGCCACGTATGAACGTCGATCATGGCCTGCTTGATAATGTCCGCGGCCGTTCCCTGCATTGGCGCATTGATCGCACTGCGTTCGGCATACTGCCGTCTGGCCGCATTGCGTGAGGCGATTTCAGGCAGATAGAGACGCCGGCCGCGGACGGTCTGTACGAAGCCGTCGGCGCGAGCCTGTGCTCGCGTGCTGTCCATGTACGCCTTGACGCCGGGATAGCGCTCGAAATACAGATCGACATAATTTTGTGCCTCGGATCGCGCAATGCCCAGCTGTCTGGCCAGGCCGAAGGCCGACATGCCGTAAATGAGCCCAAAATTAATCGCTTTTGCCGCACGTCGCTGTTCGTTCGTTACCGATTCCAGAGATTCGCCGAATACCTCCGCTGCCGTCGCGGCATGAACGTCCTGGCGGTTCTCGAACGCGAGGCGCAGCGACTCGTCGCCGGACAGATGCGCCATGATGCGCAACTCGATCTGAGAGTAGTCTGCCGCGAGCAGGACCTGTCCGTCGGGCGCAATGAACGCCTGGCGAATTCGTCTGCCCTGCTCGGTGCGGATCGGAATGTTCTGCAGATTCGGCTCTGATGACGACAAACGTCCCGTTGCCGCAACCGCCTGATGGTAGGACGTATGAATGCGGCCGGTATTGGGGTTGATTTCGAGCGGCAGTTTGTCGGTATAAGTCGATTTGAGCTTGGATAAGCCGCGATATTCGAGAATCGTTCGGGGCAGCTCGTATTCCTCGGCAAGTTCCTGCAGAATGCTTTCGGCCGTGGATGGCTGACCCTTCGGCGTCTTGCCCAGGACAGGAAGCTCCAGCTTCTCATAGAGGATCTCCTGCAGTTGCTTCGGCGAGCCGAGGTTGAACGGCTGACCTGCAAGCTCATGCGCATGCGCTTCGCTCGCGACGATCGCGTTGCTGAGCTCCTGGCTCAGTTTTCCGAGCTGTGCTGCGTCCACCATGACGCCGATGTGCTCCATGCGTTCGAGCACGGCAATCAGGGGTTGCTCGATCTCCGTGTAAACAGCTTCGAGGTCTTTGCATTCGGCGAGCTGCGGCCAGAGCGCCTCGTGCAGGCGCAGTGTCACGTCGGCGTCTTCGGCTGCGTAGGGCGCTGCAGTCGCGAGATCGACCTCGTCGAAGCCGATCTGCTTCGCTCCTTTGCCGGCGACATCTTCGTACCTGATCGTTTGTATGCCGAGGTAGCGTGAGGCAACGGAGTCCATGTCGTGGCGCGTCGCGGTGGAGTTCAGCACATAGGATTCGAGCATCGTGTCGTAGACGACGCCCCGCAATGCGATTCCATAGTTTTCGAATATGTGCTGGTCATACTTGATGTGGTGGCCGGCCTTTTTTCGTGCGGCATTCTCGAGCCAGGGTCTGAGCCGGTTCAGGACCAGGTCCCGGTCGAGTTGCTCCGGGGCGCCGGGATAGCGGTGGGCCACGGGGACATAGGCTGCTTCCCCGGCAGCGACGGCAAAAGAGATTCCGACGAGCTCGGCGCGCATGTAGTCGAGGCTCGTCGTTTCGGTGTCGAGCGCAACGAGCTCGGCCGCCTCGATGCGTTCGAGCCAGGTATCGAGCTGAGTCTCGCTGAGTATCGTGTCATAGTGATCTGCCGGTTCTGGCGATCCGGCAGCATCGCCTGTCCCGTCGTCAGCGCGATCCTGGCTCTGCCCGGAGCCGGTGCTGCCTCGTGCGACACGTTCCTCCAGGCGGCGCAAAAGGGAGCGCATCTCGTAGTGCTCGAAAAACCGGCGCAGCTCATCGATGGACGGCTCACGCAGGCACAGATCGTCGATCCCGAGTGGCAGCTCGACATCGCACTTGATCGTCACGAGCGTCTTGTACAGCGGCAGACTGGGCATTGCTGCACGGAGCTTTTCGGCAATCTTGCCGCGGATTTCCTCGATATGTTCGATGAGACCATCGAGGCTGCCGTACGTGTTGAGCCATTTCGCGGCGGTCTTGGGACCGACGCCGGGGACGCCTGGGATATTGTCCGATGTATCGCCGACGAGCGTCAGGTAGTCGATGATCGCCTCCGGCGGCACGCCGAATTTTTCCTTCACGCCATCGATATCCAGCACCGTGTCGCTCATCGTGTTCACGACTGTCGTCATGCTGTCCACGAGCTGAGTCATGTCCTTGTCGGACGTGGAAATGATCGTGCGCAGCTTTCTCGAGGCAGCCGCCTGGGCGAGCGTGCCGATGACGTCGTCAGCTTCCACACCCTCGATGCGCAGGACCGGTACACCGAGTAACTCGATCGCGTCGATCGTCGGCTGCAGTTGCGAACGCAGGTCGTCCGGCATCGCTTCCCGGGTCGCCTTGTATTCGGGATACAGGTCATCGCGAAAGGTCTTGCCAGGGGCATCGAATACGACTGCCAGGTGGTCCGGGGAGTGCTGATCGATGAGTTTTTGCACCATGTTGAGCACGCCATGGATGGCACCGGTGGGTTCGTC
>JASFSB010000137.1:0-6041 GCA_050114615.1 Gammaproteobacteria bacterium | reverse complement strand
CCCGCCGTTTCCGCAATCATGGTATCGAACGCGACGAGCGTCACCTCGAGCGACGTGGTCCCGGCTGGTATTACGAGGTGCAGACGCTCGGCCTGAACTACCGCTTGCCGGACGTCCTTTGCGCGCTCGGTATCAGCCAGTTGACGAAACTGGATCGCTTCGTTGCAGCGCGGCGCGCGCTGGCGCGCCATTATGCAGAAGGACTGCGCGACCTGCCCGGCCTCGAGCTGCCGGTCGAGCAGGCCGGCATCGAGTCGAGCTGGCACCTCTATGTCGTCAGAGTCGGGGAGGCCGCGCGGCGCGATGCGTTGTACAAGGCCTTACACGCTCGCGGAATACATGCGCAGGTACACTACATACCCGTCTATCATCACCCGCTCTTCCGCACGCTCGGCTACCGGCAGGGTCTTTGCCCCATCGCCGAGGATTTCTCTGCTCGCGCACTGTCGATTCCGCTGTTTCCGCGCATGCAGCCAGCCGATGCCGATCGGGTCGTGGACGCCGTGCGATCGGCCGTGAGCGAGACGCTGTAACAACACGTCATCACGTCAGCGTGACGACGGCCACGTGCGCGGGTCGTAAACGGCGCGCGGTAGCTCGGCGAGCATAGTTTCGAGCGCGTCGTCGAGCCCGTCCGGCAACTCGATATCGATCCCCGCGAGTAGCGCGTCGAGCTGAGCGGCCGAATCGGCAGCGACGATCACGCGGTCGGCGTCGAGCGATACGGCAAATGCGACCGCAGCCTCAGGCAACGACACCGCAAGGTTCGCGAGCACGTCCTGCAGCGTTGCGACAGCGGCGCGAGCGTCGCTCATCCGCTCAGGTATGTCACCTGATGGTATCGCCAACAGCCCCTGCAACAGGATGCTTCGGATCTGCAGCTTCGTGCCGTTTGCCCGCAGACGCGCGAGCCAGTCACTGTGCAGCAATCGCCGATCGAGCAGGTTGCAGGGGTGTTGTACGACGGTGAGATCGGGATACTCGGCGACGAGTTCAAGCTCGTCCGGATCGTAGACGGAGACGCCGACGTCCAGTACGCGACCGCGCTCCCGCTGGCGCAGCAACGCCTCGACCAGACGTTTCTGATAACGCTTTAAATCGGCAAAATCGTGAATGAGATAAACGTCGACGAACTCGCAGCGCAACCGCTGCAACGAACTGATGAGTCGTTGCTCGACGATGTGTTCGAGACGGCGGGCCTCAACGGTGCCGATCGCGGGTAACTTCGTGGTGACGCTGATCTCGTTTTCAAGGTCGTGTTGTCGCAGGAACGCCCCGACGCGCTGCTCGGCAAGGCCATAGTCAGGGGCGGTATCCAGCGCAGTGATGCCATGGTCGACGGCGCTCTGCAGAATGCTGGTGACTTCTCTGTCATTCAGCAGCGAGCCGCTCCCGGCAATCCCGTAGGGCATACCGAGCTGGGCCGTGCCGAGACTGATCCGCCCGATCGGCATGATTCAACGCACGCTGAATAACGGCACGAGTGGCTCCGCACGCAGCGCTTCCAGGATATGGCCACCTCTGGCGCGCGCGGCGATCATCGGCAGGACGTCCGCGTAACACCGCAGTAGTCCGTCGATGTGCACCATAGTGTGCGCTGCGCTCAGATTGTGCGTGCCGAGTGAGAGAAATCCACGAGCGAACAGTTCCTGCAGCAGCAGTGTCCTGATTGCGTAAGGGCTCGCTGCGTCCGTGCCCGTGATACCGAGGAAGCTCCAGCTCGGGTGCCCGGAAATCGAGAATACGTCGGTGCACGCCGCCTCGGAAACGATCTGAGCGATCCCCTGCTTGAGCGAATCGCCGCGGCGCGCCAGTTGCTCGGGTACCTTTTCGTCAACGAGGCGATCGAGCACGACGCGGGCTGCAGCCAGGGACAGCGTCTCGCCGCCGAACGTCGTCGAGAAGAAGATGTCTTCCATCCGTCGCATCGTCTCCTGCGGGCCGACGACCGCACTTAGCGGGAACCCATTGGCCAGACCTTTGCCGAACGTTGCAAGGTCGGGTGTGACTCCATAGAGCGCCTGCGCCCCGCCGATATGCACGCGAAAACCCGTGACCGTCTCGTCGAAGATGAGTAACGCACCAGCCTGGCGTGTCTGGTCAGCGACGCTCTCGAGGAACCCCGCGGCCGGCTCGACAGCCCCGAGCGGCTCGAGGATGACAGCAGCGAACTCGCCAGGATGCGCTGCAAGCACGGCGTCCAGCGATTCGGCATCGTTAAAGCGAAACGTATGACTCAGCGCCTTCACGGCACCCGGAACGCCGAGATCCCGCGTTGTCGTGCCGATGGTCCAATCCTGCCAGCCATGGTAGCCACAGACCGCAACGCGCTCGCGCCCTGTGCAGGCGCGTGCGAGCCGGACGGCTGCCGTCGTTGCATCGCTGCCATTCTTGCCGAAACGCACCTGCTCTGCACACGGCACGAGTGCGACGATGCGCTCGGCGACATCGGCCTCCAAAGCGGTCGACAGGGAGAACGTCACGCCGCGCGCGAGCTGGGCGGAAACTGCTGCGTTGATCTCCGGGTCCGCGTAGCCGATTGATACGGCAGCAAGTGCGTTGATGAAATCGACATACACATTGCCGTCCACGTCGGTGAGCTCTGCGCCTTTCGCCGAGTCGGCGAACAGCGGCGAGACGCCGAGCGGAAACTGGGTTTTGCTTTTCGAGAATGTCTGCGCGCCCAGCGGGATCGTTCGCAGCGCTCGCTCGAGCAAGAGTGAAGTTTGTTCGAAAGATGGCGTCATCGTGTCCCGAGCGCCTCTGGCCGGCAGCGTAACAGCTGATTGTGTATTGCGTTCAGCGCCACGATATCGGGTCTGCGGTCGAGCAGTGCAACAATGTCCTCGTTGGAGAAATGAGAAGTGTTTCCCGACAGCTCTTCGAAGATGGCGCGTACCGCGACCAGGTCCTCGGGAAAATCCACGGTGATGCGATACCAGGATCGATCGGTGTCGCATGCCACGTTCCCCAATCTGAATTCGCTGCCGGCGGCGTAAAGGAAAGGCATGACGTGCTCACGCTGTCCGGCATCGTGACACTCGCGCCAAGCGCGCTCCAGCGCCCCGAGGCGTGCGACCTCGACGTCCTGGCCATCGGGGTAGCTGCGTTGCAGCGTATTGGAGGTGTAATCATTGCCCGAGTCGAGATGTGCCGTAACGACACGATCGATGACACGGGCATCGATCAGCGGACAATCGGCCGTCAGGCGCACGACGTGCGTCGCACCGGCATCAGTGGCTGCGCGGAAGACACGATCGAGGACGTCATCGAGCGAGCCGCGAACACAGCGTTCCGAGGCAGAGCTCAATACGTCATAGAGCTCATCGTCGCTCGCATGCGTGCTCGTCGCGACCAGGACATCGTCGATCTGCGCCGCATGAATTCGTTCGAGCTGCCGCAGGATCATCGGCTTGCCACCGAGTGGCGCGAGGACCTTACCGGGCATGCGCCGAGAGCTCATCCTCGCCTGCAGTACGGCGACGATCATGCCGGCACCGACTCGCGTTCGGCGAGCAGCTCGTGATAGAGCGCCAGGGTGCGCGCTACGGTGACGTCGCTGCGAAACTCGGTCGCGATGCGCTGACGTGCTGCCTCGCCCAATCGCCTGCGCAGCGCCGGCTCGCGATAGAGTTTCATGATCGCGTCTGCCAGGGCCTGGGCATCGCCTGGCGGCACGACGAGACCGCTTCGGCCGTGCTCGACGAGCTCCGGGCTGCCGCCCACGTTTGTGACGATCGGCGCAACGCCCGCGACCATCGCCTCGATCACGGTCTTGGGCAAACCTTCGCGCCGCAGCGTCGGCAAAACCGCGACGTCGCATGTGGCAACGATCGCGGGCGCTGATCGCTGGAAACCCGCTTTACGAATCCGTGCCGCGTTCGGGTTGGTATCAATTGCACGGTCGAGTGTTTCACTGTCCATGTTGCCGACGAGCAGCAGATAGATCGGCAGGTTCGAAGGCAGGAGGCCAAATGCCTCGACGAGCACGTGCACGCCCTTACGAGGGCGCAGATTCGCGACGCAGCCGACGACGAAGGAATCGAGAGGCAGGTCGAACTGCCCGAGATCTGCGGGCGCTGTTTCATACCATGAGATCTCGTGCCCCTTGTGTATCGTCACGAAGCGTTCTGAAGGCAGTCTGAACCACAATAAACGAAGACTCAGAAAGTATTGCCGCACCGCCTCGGCAACGCAGATCACACGGTCGATGCGCGGATGCAGATACCGCAGCCACGACAATGGATTCCATACGCTCACGTTGCCGACGATACCGCGATAGACGACGACCTTTGGCTTCGGAAACGCTGCCAGGGCTCGCAGACCGTTCGAGACCGGCTTGTTGTGCAGCAGATGTACGATATCGTAGTCGACGCGGCCGAGTTCGGCCCGCAATCGTCTGATCGCATCGCGATCGAACCGCGCACGAAAGCCGCCGTCAATGACACGCATCCCGGCGGACCGGAAAGCCTCGATATAGGGGCTCTCGGGCATACAATAGACCGTCACGTCGCATCCGTTGCGATGCAGGCCGATGAACGTCGCTGCTTCGGCTCGGTCGCCGTACAGGGTCACGCAGAGCACGCGTGTTCGCCGTGACGAAGTTGGAGCGGCTCCCGAGCGCTGCGGTGTGGCAAGAGCTGTCGTTACAGACATCAGACTGGCATCGGGGAGTCGTATCAGCATGATAGCGGAGCCCCATCGCCGCAGCCAGCGGCGAGCGTGTTGCGCGTGCCTCCTGTTTACGTTTATCGTCCCGGCCCCGTCCTTGTGCGAGCCAGGCATGAAGGTTCTGATATTCAGCCCGATCGTTGCCGTATGGCGGCCGCGGCTACCGACGCTGCTGAGTGTGGCGCAATGTCACCTCGATGCGGGAGACGAGGTCGTCTTCGTTACCTGCGACCGCTACGTCGGTGCCTGCACGGCGAACTTCGACCAGTCGCGGGCGATCTGTGACTACTGCATTGCCCGGAGAGATCGGGGTCTTGCGCTGCTGCAGGGCGAATTCCGTACATTGTCGCTCCACGAACTCATCGACGCCGACACCGCGACGGCGCTGCGTACTTCGAAGGACGATATTTCGAGCGTCGATGCGTTACGTGCGCTGAATTACAAGTCGGCTGACGTCGGTTATGCCGCGTATGCGACGTACGCCTATGTCGCCCGGAAAGCGGAACCGAATCTCAGCAATCCGACAGTCAGGCGCGTCATCCAGCAGCTCGTGAATACCGGCAAATCCGTGTTCGAGGCGGCTGCGGCGGCGATTTCCGCAGAAGCGCCCGACCGCGTGATCGTGCACCATGGCCGCGGACCAATGGATCGTGCAGTCCTGCGTGCCAGCCAGTCCGCTCAGGTCGACTGCTGGATCTACGAAACAGCGTTCAGTCTCAATCAGCTGCTTTGCTTCAAAAACGCGTTGCCCCACGACATTGGAAAATTCAAGGAACGCGTCGATGAGCAATGGGAGTCAGGGAATGCTGATCGTGAGCGCATCGGCGCAGCTTTCTTCGAGATGCGTCGTTCGGGCAAGCGCGTCGTCGAATCGGACGGAAAGAGTCTTGCGACGCAGGACCGACCATTCATCTCGCACCAGGATCAGGGGCGTTTCCCCGAAGGTTGGGACGACTCGTACAGGAATATCGTGATTTTCGGCAGCTCAAACGACGAGTTCATCGCGATCAGCCCCGAATACGAGCAGCGGATTCATCCGTCGCAGATCGACGCGTTGTCACGGCTCAGCAGTGATCTGGCTGACGAAGACATGCATCTTTATTTCCGCGTTCACCCCCGGCAGAAAGGTGTCAGGGACGAATACATTGAGGCGCTACTCGATCTCGGCCGCACGCGTAGCAACGTGACTGTGATTCCGGCCGACTCGAGCATCAGCAGTTATGCGCTGCTGGATCGCGCCGACGTGATCGTGGCGTTTCTATCGACGATGTCGATCGAAGCGACGTTCTGGGGCAAGCCTTCGATCATCATCTCGGCTTCGATTTATAAACCGATGGGAGCGAGCTACACGCCGCGCTCGCACGAAGAAT
>JASFSB010000136.1:0-6046 GCA_050114615.1 Gammaproteobacteria bacterium | reverse complement strand
GGGTCGTCCGGCGCGCGCGAACAGGCGGCCAGCAGCACCAGCGTCAGAACGAAGATTCTCATCGCATGACCTCCTGGCGCAAAAACGTCTCGATGCGCTCCACGGCTGCGTCACGATTCCAGTTTTTCGCATCGACCATATCCGCACTCATTATTAAGACAGGCACACCGGCGGCGTCGAGCGCCTGGCCGGTCAGCAGAGTGCCGGATTGCGACAGTCGATTGTCAGGCGGCACGAGCACAACAGCTGCATCTATAGCACACCGCTGCGCCTCACTGACCATCCACTCATTCATCCACGGCGGCAGGTGCAGCACTTCGTTCATCGAGCAGATGCGACTCGCCAGTGCCTCGAGCGGGCGGCCGTCGAGCTCGCGAATGTACTGCGCACCGGCGAACGGCAGATACATCGACCAGACAAACACGGCGCCGAGCCGCTGCTCGAGCGTTTCGTAGAAAGACGTGTCGTGCCAGAGCCCCGCGCCGATCCACATCAGTCTGAGACGCTCGTTCTGCGAAACGCCCACACCTGCCTGCGCCCGCGCGCGTACCTCGTCGCGAAACCGGCGCGCATGCTCCACGGCCCAGTCCGAGCCGCGATGCCACTGCGGGATCATCGTATTCGTCATCTGGTCGAGAATCGAAACCGGACAGGGTCGCGCCGAACCGGCGATTTCCGCCGTTTCGGCCAGATACAGTTCCTGTTCGTTGATGCGCTCCATCAGCGTCTCGAAACGCGCCGGCTCGAATCGTCGATCCGTCCTGCGTTCGAGTAATGCAATGAGCTCCCGAATCTCGCTGGACAGCAGATCGATCCTTTCGGTCTGGTAAACCTCGTCCCAGCGTTCGCGCGAGTGCCTGAACCACTGCGGCAGCGTCTGAGTCCACGCCGGTGCCTCCATCGGAAAGAATTCCGTGTCCAGCACGGCCGCCCATTCGCCGAACACCTGCTGAATGCAGTCGCAGGTCAGGCGCGCGAGAAGCACGGTTGGCTTCGGTAAGCCGCCCCAGGGCGCGGTCGACGGATCGTCGGCCAGCGAGCACGCGAGTCCGAGTGAGCAGTATTTGCAGCGATTCGGCGGATAACCCATCTCATCGAGCACAGCGAAGTATCGAGTCGATAATCGTTTCGCCGAAATGTACGCAGACCACCACTGATTCGAGACGACGGGTATGTCCATCGCATGAAAAATCTCGTGTGGTGTATCGGCCTGCGCAACGGCAAACGGCTCGCCTTTTTCAACGACGCGCTCGCGCAGTTCAGCGCCGAAAGCCTTTTGAAACGACCTGGCAAAGTGCGTGCATTCCAGTTCGCTCATCGGAGCACTCCTTCGCTCTCGAGCTCAGCGTAACGAGCGGGGCTGATCCCGGCAATCTCCAGCGCGACCTCGCGCGTATGCTCACCGATTGCCGGTGCCCGAAACGGCGCGACCGTATCGCCCGAAAATGTAATCGGCGTACGCACGTGACCGAAGTTCCCGAGCTTCGGATGAGGCAGATCGACGAGCGCACCGCGTTCCATCAAAGGCCGGTCCTTTTCGATCAGATCCTCGATGTCCTGCACGACACCGGCAGCGATGCCTTCGCGCTGCAGTTCAGCGACCAGCTCATGATCGATGCGATCGCGCGTCCACTCGCCGATCGGCCGGCCGCCGGCCATCGCCTGCAGGCGATTCTGCTGCGCTTCGTCGAACAGACTGATCGCAATCCAACGGTCTTCGCCGCGTGTGGGGTAAACGTCCTGATGCACAACTGCCGGATCCGAGTTGCCCATCCGCTGCGGCGCCGGACCGTGCTGCGATGCGCGAATCGCCGCCGTCATCTGCTGCACACAGATCTCGTACATCGACGCATCGATGTAGCAGCCGCGACCGTGCCTGCGTCGGTGCGTGAGTCCGGCGATCACGCAGGCGGCCATCACGAACGGGACGATGACGTCGCCATAGGGCACGGCGCCGGGAATGACCGGATCGCGATCGGGCCAGCCAGTGAGAAATGTGCGGCCCGACAAGGCGCCACCGGTACCGTCGACGCCCCACTCACGAGCCAGCGGTCCGGTCTGGCCGTACACACTGCCGGAAGCCATCACGACACCCGGATGTCGCGCACCGATTGCGGCGTAGCCAAGCCCGAGCTTATCCATCGTTCCCGGCGAAAAATTCTCGACGACGGCATCGGCCCAGCCCAGTAACGGTTCGATCACTTCATGCGCTTCAGCGCGCTTCAGATCGAGATCGACACTGCGCTTCGACGTATTCAGGTGAGCAAACCATGGCTTGTCGTCGAGATCGTCGGCGCGCGACGCGCCAACCTGCACATCGAGGCGGGACAGGCACGGCCGGCTGCGGCTTTCGACCTTGATGACGTCAGCGCCGAGATCGCCGAGGATTTTCGTCGTGATCGATCCGACCAGCGCCCAGGAGAAATCCAGCACACGCACGCCGGCAAGCGGACCGGAGCGCCCGGCGGCGCGCGTGCCATCGGCTGGCGGAGCGGCTTCGGCGGCAGACCTCAGCGCTGCGAATCGCGCCGGCACTTTGCAGCCGTTGTCGTCCTTCCAGAAATCGCGCGCGGCCAGGTGCGGATCCGCCAGAACGTCCTGCGGCTCTTCCACGACGCAGGCATTGATGCCGCGCCGGCGGCCCTGTCCGCGGATGTCCGCGCGCGTGCGCGACCGAAAGAATGCATCGATGCCCGCCTCCCAGATTGCGCGCGTCTTCGCATCCAGCGTCGAGCGGTTATAAGCCAGCCAGTCGACGTCGCGCAGCGGGTTGTCGAGCCCGGTCTCGTCGATCCAGTCCGACAACGCCTGATTGGCCGGTGCACCGAAACGGCCGGTCATCAGGCTGTGGAAGCACCAGCCGTCGGCGAGCTGCCAGATGCAGCGGACCGCGACCTTGCCATAGTTCAGTGCGCCGCCGGCACGATGCAGTCTGCGACGATCGAACTGCCATGCCAGGACACCGCTGATGTTGCGGCTGAATGCGACTTCCTGAATCGAGACGTCCACATGCTGACCGCGACCGGCATTCAGGCGCGAGTAGTGCGCAGCCATCGCGCCCGCAGCGGCGACCATCTCCGCATGGAACGTGCACGCATCCAGCGCCTCCTTCACCGGACGTCGATCCGGCTGTCCGGTCAGGCGCAGCGTGCCGCCCATCGCCGAGGTCACCAGCTCGCCACCGCGCCAGCGCGAACGCGTGCCGCTGCTGCCGAATGCCGTGACGGACACGTGAACGAGTGACGGATTGCGCTCCTCGAGCTGTGCGCGCGTGACGCCTTCGTCGGACAGTCGCTCCAGCCCGAGGCTGTCCACGAGGAAATCCGCGCCGGTGACATCCAGCTGCCCGGGCGTTGCACGTCGCACCTCGGCGCCGAGCGTCATCAGAAAACGACACAGCGGGCGGTCATCCATATCGCCGAGTGCGACCACGACGGTTCCTTCAAGTGGCTTCATTTCGGTTTTCCTCGAGAAATCCGGTGAGGCGGTCGATGGCACGCTCGTCGAGTTGCCAGCGGGCTGCCGGCAGAACGAGAGTCGGCAGACCGGCCGCGCCCAG
Source organism: Gammaproteobacteria bacterium (assembly GCA_050114615.1). Taxonomy (GTDB): domain Bacteria; phylum Pseudomonadota; class Gammaproteobacteria; order Steroidobacterales; family Rariloculaceae; genus JAHEEO01. The sequence goes on along the minus strand of JASFSB010000136.1, from coordinate 2,487 downwards.
CGCTTTTCTTTGCGATGGCACGTGCCAGGCCAGCGCTTCATCTTCGCGCGTCAGCCAGAGCACCACGGCCACCGCGCGTGCCGCGCGCGCACACCCGACGATCCATCCGGCCCGGTCGATGGTCGCGCGCGGTCCGATGCATGCCGCGCGCAGCTGCTGCGCCAGTGCCAGCTCAGGACGCTCACGCGCTGCCGCAACGGCTGGACCCAGACGACCGATACCATGGACGTGCGTTTCGGCCACCACGCTCGCACCGGCGGCCTCGACCGCTCGATGCAGCCGATCGTCCGGTGGCACGCTGCCGGCAAGCAGAACGCGCTGCTGCGTTGCGGCGTGCTGCGGGATGACGATTGCGTCGATCCACTGCGTCGGATCACTCCACAACGCCGCACGCCCGATGTGCTCGTACACCGGTCCGATACCCTGACGCTGGCTCTGGATATCCGTCAGGCTTTGACGCAGCGCATTAGCGCGCTCGACGCCGCCGTGCAGATCGTCCGGCTCGATTCCGAGCGCACGACATAGCTTCCGTATCGCCGCAGCGGTATGCGCGATGCTCGAATCCCGCTGCACGAGGGCAATGTCGAAAATCTGCGGCACCGGACCACGCAGCAGACCGCGGCGCTGCAACTCAGCCACGTAGTAGTACAGGCGCTGGCTCGCATCATCCGAGCGCGAGAAAACGACCGTTTCGAGCCCATCGAAATCCCCGGCATGCCATTGCTCGAGGATCGAACGCGCCCAGTACGGGAAACTCGACTCGAGCCAGTCGTCCGCCCAGGGGGTTGCCTGCGTGAGGCGCCATGGCAAATGCCCGAAAGGCCGCCGTGCAGCGAGCAGCACCTCGACCGGCATGTCCGGCCCGACGAAACCGATGCCGCCATTGCGCAACGCTCGCAGCGGATCCTCGAGCACGCGATCAGCGGCAGCGCAGCCATGAGCTTCGCTCATCGTCCCAGCCACTGCGGCAGGCCCAGCACGATCACCGGAAACACGACGAGCGCGATCAGGTGCAGCAGGTCTGCAGCGAGAAACGGCAGCACACCTCTGAATATCCGGCCGAGTGAGACTTCAGGGGCGACACCCTGAATCACATAGAGATTCATACCGATCGGCGGATGCACGAAGCCGATCTCCATTGCGCGCACGAGAAAGATACCGAACCACACGGCAGACAAACCCAGATCCGCGACGAGCGGCAGCAGAATCGGCGTCGTCAGCAGCATCAGCGCCAGACCGTCCAGCACGGAGCCGATCAGCAGCAGAAACACCGCCACGAGCAACATCGTGCCGACCGGCCCGAGATCGAGCGCCGCAATGGCAGTGCCGATCGCATCGGTCAGTCCTGTCACGCTGATGAATGCCGCAAAGATCAGCGCGCCGATGACCACCAGATAGATCAGACCGCTGGTTCGCAGCGTGTCTTCGAGCGCACGGCGCAAAGTCGCAACGCTGAGCGCGCCGCGCAGCAGACAGATGACGAACGCACCGGCCGCCCCGAGCGCCGCTGCCTCCGATGGCGTCACCCAGCCGAGCACGATGCCACCGGTAACGACCACGACGAGCAAACCGATGTCGACGACGCGACGCAAAGCAGCGCGACGCTCAGGCCATGAGGCGCGCGGCAGTCGCGGCGCGACGTCCGGCCGCCAGGCGACCCACAGTCCGATGACGAGAAAATAACTGAGCATCTGGGTCAGACCGGGCACGATGGCCGCTGTAAACAATGCGCCGATCGACTGCTCCGCGATGATGCCAAAGACGATCAGCGCGCCCGAAGGCGGAATCATCTGACCGAGCGTGCCGCCGGCGGCAACGCTGCCGGTTGCCATTGCATCGGCATAACCGCGGCTGCGCATCTCCGGCACGGCCACCAGGCCCATCGTCGCAGTCGTCGCGAGACTCGAGCCGTTGATCGAGCCGAATCCCGCGCAACCGGCGACCGAGGCGATCGCCAGTCCGCCGCGGCGGTGACCGAAGAAGCGCGATGCCACATCGAAGAAGTCGCGGCTGGCCTTTGCCACGAAACACAGATGAGCCATCAGCATGAACAGCGGCAGCGTGCCGAGCTCGTAACGCGTCATTGTCTCGAACACGAGCACGCCCGATTTGATCAGTGCCGGCTCGAGGCCCAGCGTCAGCGCAAGACCGGCCAGACCCACCAGACCGAGCGCGATGCCGATCGGCATGCCACTGAGCAGCAGCACGAGCAATACCACAACGCCGATCAGACCGTTGACCGGTTCCGCGCTCAACGTGAATCCCTGCCGCGCAGCCGCAACAGCGCCAGCACCACCAGCGTGCCGAGCGAAAGGATCGCCGCGACACGCAAAGGACGATACGGAATGCGCAGAATCTCGCTTTCCTCGTGCCCGCCCCAAAGATCCCATGCAATCCAGACACTGCCAGCCAGCAACGCCGCATAAAGCAGCGCCGCTGCGATCGCATGCAGCTTCTCGAGCCGCCGGCGCCAGCGGCTGGAAAGCC
>JASFSB010000135.1:0-6066 GCA_050114615.1 Gammaproteobacteria bacterium | reverse complement strand
AGTCGACGGTACCAGGGGAGGGCGTTCCGGATGTGCCGCGCCTGTTCGGGTTCGAGATCATCGGTCCGTTCGCCCCTACCGGAATTGCCGGTACGACCGAAAGCAGGGAACACATTTTTACCTGCTATCCTGCCTCCGAGGCTGAAGCGGCATCCTGTGCCACGACGATCCTGACGGGTCTGGCGGAGCGCGCGTTCAGACGACCCGTCGACGCAGGTGATCTGGCGCCCGTCCTGTCGTTTTACGACGCCGGTTTCGCCGCCGGCGGCTTTGAGGAGGGCATCCAAAAAGGTCTGATGGCGATTCTGGCCAGTACCAGGTTCCTGTATCGCGCGGAACCCGGCGAACCACCCGGCGATCTCGCGCCTGGGGAAAGTTATGCGATCACGAACCTCGAGCTGGCCTGGCGGCTCGCGTTCTTTCTCTGGAGCCAGGGGCCGGACAGCGAATTGATCGAACGGGTCATGGACGGCACGCTCAGCGATCCGGATGTGTATGCGGCACAGGTCGACCGCATGCTGGCTGACCCGCGCTCGCACACGCTGGTTACGAATTTTGCTTTTCAGTGGCTCGCTGTACGCCGTATCGCTGCAATCGATCCCGATCCGAGGCTGTATCCGAATTTCGACGAAGAGCTGCGCGTCGCCTTTCGCACCGAAATGCGCCTGTTCCTGAACAGTGTTCTGCGCGAGGACCGCAGCGTCATTGACCTGCTCGATGCCGACTACACGTTTGTCAACGAGCGGCTTGCGCGTCACTATGGCTTTGCAGATGTTCGCGGGGATCGTTTCCGTCGTATCGCGCTGACGGACTCGAACCGCTACGGTCTGTTCGGCAAAGGTAGTGTGTTGCTGGTGACGTCTTATCCGGACCGCACTTCGCCTGTCTTGCGCGGCGCCTGGATCATGGAGCATCTGCTGGCTGCACCGCCGAATCCGCCGCCGCCTGAGGTCGAGACCGACCTCGCACCGGTCGTCGGTGACGTGCCGAAGTCCGTGCGGGAGCGCCTCGCGCTGCACCGCGAAGTGCCCTCGTGCAACCAGTGCCACGGTGTGATTGATCCGCTCGGCCAGGCGCTCGAAAACTTCGATGCGGTTGGCCAATGGCGGCTGCGCGAGCGCGACAGCGGCGTCGAAATCGATTCGAGCGGACAGCTCGTGGACGGGGCCGAAATTCTCGGACCCGCGGGCCTGCGCGAGGCGCTGACGTCGCGTCCGGAACGCTTTGTCCAGGCGCTGACCGAAAAGCTGATGGTCTACGCGCTCGGCCGGGGGCTGGAGTGGTATGACATGCCCGTCGTGCGCTCGATCGTCGACGCTGCAGCAGAGAACGACTATCGGTTCTCGGACATTGTGCGAGGTATCGCTGAGAGTGCACCGTTTCGAATGCGCAGTACGGGTGAGCCCGCAACGGAGGCGTCGATCGCATCGGCGCAGGCCGCACAGGCGCTATAATCGAGCCATGTTCATCACGAAAAGACATCTTTCGAGACGGACCGTGCTGCGCGCTGGCGGCGCATCGATCGGATTGCCGCTGCTCAGCGCAATGGTTCCGGCTGCTACGGCCCTTGCACAAACTGCGGCGGCCCCGAAACCGCGGATGGGTTTTTTCTATTTGCCGCACGGCGCCATCATGGACAACACACGATTCGGTGCGGAAATGAACCGCTGGACACCGGACGTGGATGGCCGTGACTTCGAGCTCAAACCCATACTCCAGCCGCTTGCGGATTTCAGGGAGTATCTGACGATCGTCAGCGGCCTGGGTAACAAGCCCGCGGAGAGTTCTGCCGTGCATGCCATCGTGCCGGCGACGTGGCTATCGTGCGAACATCCCAGACAAAGCCACGCACCGTACGCCGGCGTGACCGTAGATCAGATCGCGGCGCAGCACATCGGTCAGGAAACGCCGTTGCCATCGCTTGAAGTAGCGACGGAGGAAGAGGGCGGCGGGGCGGCCTGTGACGGTACCTACGGCTGCAGTTACGGACGCACCATATCGTTCCGTACGCCCACGACGCCGATGCTGATGGAGTACGATCCGAAGAAGGCGTTCGAGCGCATTTTCGGGCGCGGGAACAACGAGCGACAGCGTCGGGAAGTCGCCGATGACTATAAGAGCCTGCTCGACATGGTCGCCGAGGAGGCCGGCGATCTAAAGCGGACGCTCGGGCCGGCAGATCGCGTACTCGTCGACGACTACCTGGACAGCGTTCGGGAGATCGAGCGGCGCATCGAGTTGCTCGGTCAGCGTGACCTGACACAAATCGACATGCCTGATATTCCGGTCGCGCGTCCCGATTTCGATAGCCTGCTGCGGCTGCAGTTCGATCTGATCGCGGCCGCGTTCCAGGCGAATATGACGCGCATCGTCAGCTATATGATGGCGGCGGAAGTCAGTAATCAGCCCTACGCGCACATTGGTGTGCCGGATGCCTTTCATCCGGTTTCGCATCATTCCGACAACAAGGCATCGATGGAGAAGCTCGTACTCATTCAGCGGTATCACGTAGAGGTTTTCGCGGAGTTCCTGGGCAAGCTCGCGAACATGCCCGACGGTGACGCCGGCTCCGTGCTCGATAACTCGATCTTCCTGTACGGCAGCAACATGAGCAACTCGAACCTGCACAACAATTTCCCACTGCCGACGCTTGTGCTGGGCCACGGTGGCGGCACGATCAAGGGGCAACAGCATCTGCGTTACCCGGACCGCACGCCGCTGGCGAACCTCCTGTTAACACTGTTACTACGCGCCGGGGTGCCGATCGATGCCGTCGGCGACAGCACCGGAGAGCTGGCTGAGGTCTGAACATGCGCGTGCTCGCAGCGCTGATACCTGCATTGGTCTGTGTGTCCGCGGCGGCGGAAACGGCTCTTTACGCAGCGGCAAGCACCAACGACGCCGAGTCGGCTTTCGCCGCGCTGAGCGATCCGGAAGTCAGCGTCGACGTCAACGAACCTGGCCCGGACGGCACGACGCCGCTGCACTGGGCGGTTTACCATGACAATCTCGAGCTGGTCGAGCGGCTGATTGCCGCCGGCGCCGCCGTCGGTGTGGCGAACGAGTTCGGCGCCACCGCGATAGCCGAAGCGGCCACCGTGGGAAACGCCGCCATCATCAGCGCACTGCTCGCGGCGGGTGTCGATCCGGATACACCCGGCGCCGATGGCGAGACGCCGCTGATGGTCGTAGCCCGCAGTGCTAATGTGGCTGCGGCACGAGCGCTGATCGAGGCGGGAGCGAACGTCAATGCACGCGAACGCTGGCGTGAACAAACGGCATTGATGTGGGCCGCGGCGCAGCGGCAGCCGGCGATGGTGGAGCTTCTCATCGAGCATGGCGCCGAAGTTGATGCCCGATCAGCCGTGAACGACTGGCCCCGTCAGGTCACTGCGGAACCGCGCCGTATGTATCGTCCTTTTGGCGGACTGACGCCGTTGATGTTTGCTGCGCGCGAAGGTTGTGCGGATTGTGCACGTCTTTTGGTGGCGGCCGGCGCCAACGTGGATCTGGCTGATCCGAAGAACGTAACGCCACTGTTTCTTGCAATCGACAATCTGCACTTCGATACGGCAAAGGTCCTGATCGAAGCAGGTGCCAATCCGAACAAGTGGGACTGGACGGGCCGAACGCCGTTGTACTCTGCAGTGGATGTCAACACGCTGCCACGCGGTGGGCGCCCCGATCGCTTCTCGACCGACTCGACTTCGAGTCTCGAGATTATGCGCCTGCTGCTCGAGGCCGGCGCGAATCCCAACGCCCAGCTCAGGATGTACCCGCTGTGGCGACATATCGGCGACGATCGCGGTTGCGATTTGATGCTGACAACCGGCGCCACGGCGCTGCTGCGGGCTGCAAAGACGTTCGACGTCGAAGCGATGCGCCTGTTGATCGAGTATGAAGCATTGATCGACCTCCCGAACGAAGGCGGCATCACGCCGTTGATGGCTGCAGCGGGCCTGGGGTCGGTCGAATGCGATCCGCGCGGTTACGGTGGCGGCATTCCCCATTACCTGTCCGCGGACGTCGAACAGGCTTCAATCCGTGCGCTCGAGGTGCTGCTCGAGGCCGGTGCCGACATCAATGCGGTAACGACGTCGGCACTCGCCGGAGCTCGGGCAGCAGGTCGCACCGCGCTGTTTGGCGCTGCGTTTTGGGGCTGGAATGACGTTGTCGAGTATCTTGTTGGCCGCGGAGCACGAGTCGATGTGACAGATGAATCGGGGCTAACGGCGATTGATTCCGCGCTCGGTCGCGCTGGCGGTCATGGGCGCGGCTCGACCATCGAAGTGTTCGAAGACACGGCACAGTTATTGCGGCAGTTCTGACGGCATCAAACATTGGAATCCGGGGGGTAAATGAACACTGTGATATCAGATCTCGTCAGTCGATTCGACGAGGGGACACTGTCACGTCGTGATCTGGTGCAGGGCCTGACAATATTGACTGCGGCCGCCGGCACTGCACCGGCGCAGGCGCAGCCGCGCACGCCGTTCGTGTCGAACGGCATCGATCACATAAGTATTCAGGTCACCGACCTCGAGCGATCGATCGCGTTTTATCAAACGATATTCGGGCTTGCGATCCTCAATCAGGATATCGAGAATCGCATCGTCCGAATGGGCCGAGACCGGGTCATCGTCTCATTGCATGCGAAGGCACCGACCGGCATCGTCGATCATTACGCGATCGCGATCGACAACTTCGACCGTGACGCGGTGGCGGAGTCGCTCGCAGCGCATGGCTATCAGGCACAACAGAATCTCGACTACGGTTTCTACGTGCGCGACCCGGAGGGCGTTCCCGTTCAGATCGTGGGAGGCTGAGCGTTCACAGCTGAAAAAAGTCTTCCGGCAGTGGTATGAATTCGGAATCGCCGGCTATGCCGGTAAACCGGCCATCGATCCAGTCCTGGCCAGCCTGTGCGATTCGACTCGCCGAGGAGTGGACGAAGTTCCACTTCAGGTGGCGCGCACCAATCGGCTCGCCCCCGATGACCATCACGTGACTCGCGGCTAGCGCTTCGACACTGGCCTCTCCGGGACGAACGATGGCGAGCTCGCCGGCCGTCAGCTTCCGATCATCCACTCGCAGTTCGCCACTGACCACGTAGATTCCTCGTTCTTCCGCGATGTCCGGAAGCACGGAAATGCAGCCGGCATCGAAGCGCTGCTCCAGATACACAGTGCGCGGATATACGGACACTGGTGAGGCCAGTCCGTATGCTTCACCGATGATGACGGTCGTTCGTACGCCATCGTCTGCGTGCACGGGCAGGTCGTCCGCCGGATAGTGCGTAAACTCCGGTTCGATGTCCTGCAACGTCTCAGGCAGCGCCATCCAGGTCTGTATTCCGTGCAAAAACTGCCCGGCCTCCAGTAGCTCTGGCGGGGTGCGCTCGGAGTGAACGATACCGCGCCCGGCAGTCATCAGATTGACGGCCCCGGGCTCGATGGGTAAGGCGTACCCAAGGCTGTCACGATGCACGATCGTTCCGGCGAAAAGGTAAGTGACGGTTGCAAGGCCAATGTGTGGGTGCGGCCGTACGTTCATCCCTTCTCCGGGTGGAAACTGTGCCGGACCCATCTCGTCGAAAAAAATGAAAGGCCCGACAGTCATTCGTTCCCGAGCCGGCAACACGCGACTCACGGTGAAACCGCCCAGGTCTTTTGGGATTGCGCGGACGACGAGTTCGACGCAGCCGCCAGCCGGTGCAGATGGAGCGCCGTTATCCGCAGTGACTGTCATTTGAGCTCCTTCGGCAGCGACAAAGATGTTCAACGGCTCAGTGCAGGTCGTCCGACGATCCGATCAGCCAGATGCCCGAGCGATATCGCGAAATAGTGAGAACGATTCCAGCGCATCAACTGACGGTAGTTCTGATAGACGAGAAATGCCGTGTCGCTGCCGTCATCCGGCAACACGACCGATGCGTCGATATCGACTGAAGGCAGCGCGGAACCGTCGATCCGCCGTACGCCGATTGCCTGCCACTGTGAAATGCGTCGTCGTGTATCGAGACCTGCCAGCGAAGCATCGAAGCTATCAGGCAGTTGTACCTGCCGT
>JASFSB010000134.1:0-6074 GCA_050114615.1 Gammaproteobacteria bacterium | reverse complement strand
GCCAGTCGATCGAGCCCTTTTCGAGATCGTTTTCCGCGACGACTTCATCGACCATACGTTCGAGCGCCTTGACAGCGAACCTGAAGACCTCATTGCCCTTCATTCTCAGCAGCCCGAAATCATCCGTCGTCGCCTTGCGCGAAACCCCGCTCGCCGCATACAACAACTCCCACTGACTGCCGTCAGCGCCAAGATTCGAATACAGGATCCCGGCCGTATCGCTCGCTTCCAGTACGACCGCACCGGCACCATCGCCGAATAAGACACAGGTTTCGCGATCGCTCCAGTCGACGATCCGCGACATCGTCTCGGCCCCGATGACGAGCGCGCGCTGTGCCTGACCAGCGCGCACGAACAGATCCGCCACGCCGAGCGCGTAGAGAAAACCGCTGCATGCCGCCTCGACGCTGAACGCCGGAACCGGAGGAATACCGAGCTTGTTCTGGACGAGGCAGGCCACATTGGGAAATACCAGATCCGGTGTCGTCGTACCGACGATGATCAGATCGATGTCCGCAGGCTTCAGTCCGGCATCTTCGATCGCCCGGCGCGCCGCGTGAACAGCGAGATCGCTCGTGTATTCACCTTCGGCAGCGATGTGGCGTTGCTGGATACCGGTGCGAGTGCGGATCCATTCGTCCGTCGTATCGACCATGCCTTCGAGCTCGGCATTGGTGAGGATACGCTCCGGCAGATATCTTCCTGTGCCGCTTATGCGCGAATACATAACCGGGCCTGGTCCTCAATCAGGCGGCCGATTTGTATCGGTACACCCTTGCGCGCCTCGACGATCGCCGTCTGGACCGCATTCTCAAATGCCACCTGATCGGCGCCGCCATGGCTCTTCAAAACGATTCCGTTCAGACCGACGAGGCTCGCACCATTGTAGCGGCGCGAATCGAGACGCCGGCGCAACGCATCGAGCGCCGATTGAGCGCCAAGCCCCTGAAGCTGACGCAATGTATTCCGGTTGAACTCTTCCTTAAGAAAGGATCCGACAAGACCGGCCAGCCCTTCCATTGTCTTGATCGCGACGTTGCCGACGAAGCCGTCGCTGACGACAACATCCACTTCGCCGCTGAAGATCTGATCGCCCTCGACGAATCCAATGTAATTCAGCGCGCTTACGGCGAGTAACTGCCCCGCTTCGCGTACCGTTTCGTTGCCCTTGATGTCTTCCTGTCCGATATTCAAAAGCCCGATGCGCGGACGCTCCTTTTCGAGCATATCCTCGGCGATGACGGAACCCATCAGGCCGAACTGCAGGAGCTGCTCAGCGGTGCAGCCCACGTTGGCGCCCATATCCAGCATGAACGTGCGGCCACTGCGCGACGGCACCGACGAGATGATCGCCGGCCGATCGATACCCGGCAACGTCTTGAGAACGTATCTGGCCGTGGCCATCAGGGCGCCGGTGTTGCCGGCACTGACACACGCATCGGCTTCGCCTTCCTTGACGAGCTCGATCGATCTGCGCATCGAGGAGTCCTTCTTGCGACGCAGCGCCTCGGCGGGCGATTCATCCATCGCAACCACTTCCGAAGCCGCATGAAACGCCAGTCGCCTGCCATAGCGCTCCCCGGCATCTTTGCGCGCCTGCTCGAGCACGTCCGGCAGACCGACGAGCACGAGGCGAACCGAGTCATCCTTTTCCAGCACGGCAAACGCCGCCGGAATGACGACGTCCGGCCCGCGGTCGCCCCCCATCGCATCCAGCGCGATTGTCACCTTGCGGCTCATCTGCGCGATCGTATGCTGAATCTGTGTTCGCCGCGTGACGTCAATGAACGCACGCCCTGAGCCGGCTCGAGCCTACTCTTCGTCGAGGTCCTGAGGCACTTCAACGACCTTGCGCCCGCGGTAGAAACCGTCGGCGGAAACATGATGACGAATATGGGTTTCACCCGTTTCCTGCTCAACGGACAGTGCACGCGCGCGCAACGCATCGTGAGAACGACGCATGCCGCGTCTGGACGGTGTTTTTCGACTTTTCTGCACTGCCATTTTCAGATATCTCCTCGCAACGCTGCGAATTTGTCGCGCGATATTCTCAATTCGTTGTCGCTGTCCCGCCAGACGTAAACACACCCTCCGGCAACGCGTCGGCATCGACCGCGCAACTCTCGGGCGCATGCTTCGGGACCAGCGGCACCGCAATAATCATCTCGTCTTCGATCAGCCGCAGCAGGCTCACTCGGTCACCATCGGGTACGACCGCCTCGATACCTGCCGGCAGAAGACCGGCCGAACTCTCGTCGACGACAACGCCGAATTCGACCTGCTCCGCAACCGCCAGCTCGAGCGGCCCGAGGCAACGCTGACACGTCACGATGAGACTGGCCTGCAGCGTCATTTCAAGCCCGATCCAGCCCGGCCCCCGCCGCGACAGTGCGAACCGTGCCCTGACTGTACCGTCCGTGGTGCCGAGAAGTTCAGCCAGGCGATCCATGGCCGCCACTGCAAATTCGCCGCCCACCTCGGCCTGGCGCGCGGCCAGTGCCTCGAAGTCGGCGGGAGTGTACCACGCACGCAAGGTCGCAGGCATAATCGGCGGATGTTAATTTTGGTCCCAGCGGCTGTCAAAATTCCGCCGTGCAGCGCCTCGTCTTAGCCTCGACTTCCCCGTTCAGACGCCAGCTCCTGGAACGCCTCGGCCTGAGTTTCGACACCCGGGCACCGGGCACCGACGAACACGAAATCGACGGGGAACTCCCGGCAGCGCGTGCACGGCGCCTTGCGATTGCGAAGGCCGAGGCCTGTCAGGGCCCCGGGGTCGTCGTGATCGGTTCCGACCAGGTCGCGGCACTCGGTGAACGCACGCTGCACAAGCCCGGCACACCCGATCGTGCGCTCGAGCAGCTCATGGCCTGCCAGGGGCGAAGCGTCGATTTTTTTACCGGTGTCGCGGTGTGTGCCGGTGAAACGACGCACACGCACGTCGACCACACGCGCGTCGTGTTTCGCGATCTGCCGCAGGCGAGCCTTGAATATTACATAACACGAGATCAGCCCCTGGGTTGCGCCGGCGGATTCAAAGCCGAGGGTCTCGGTATCACATTATTCACTCGCATCGAATCGGCTGACCCGACGGCTCTGATCGGACTGCCGCTGATCTGGCTCGCCGGCGCGCTGCGCACAGCAGGCCTGGACCCGCTCAGGCCTGACGCATACGCCTGAGCTTCGCGAGCATTCGTTGCAGGTCATCCGGCATCGGTACACAGACGCCAAACACGTCATCCTCAGTGTCGGGCCACGTGAAGCTCACACTCGCGGCGTGCAGAAACATGCGAGTGAGCCCGCGCTGCGCCAGCTGCTCATTGAAGCGCGCGGAGCCATACTGCGCATCACCGGCGAGCGGATGACCGGCGGCGGCGGCGTGCACACGAATCTGATGTGTTCGGCCGGTTTCGAGTGTGACGCCGAGCAGCGTCGCGAACTGACCGAATCGGACCAGGGGCTCGAAATACGTGACGGAGTGCCTGCCGTCGTCAGCAACCTTGACGCGCGCCTGCGCACCCCTGCGATGCTTCGTCAATGAATGATCGACACGCGTGAGTCTGCGCGGCCAGCTGCCGGATGCCAGTGTCAGATAGTACTTACGGATGCCGTGGCTGCGCAGCAGCGCGTGCAAAGTACGCAGCGTACTGCGACGTTTGGCGACCAGCAGACACCCGGACGTCTCCCGGTCGAGACGATGCACGAGCTCCAGAGCGCGCACCTCCGGGCGCAGGATTCGCAGCGCCTCGATGCAGCCGATCGAGATACCGCTGCCGCCATGAACGGCGAGTCCGGCGGGCTTGTCCAGCAACAGCAGGGAGTCGTCTTCGAAAACGATGCGCTGCTCGAGCCAGTCGAAATCCCCCGCGCTGCTGCGCACCGGCGCGCGCTCGTGCACGCGTACGGGCGGAATGCGTATGCGGTCGCCGGCCCTGATCCGATACGCCGGACGCACACGTCCTGAGTTCACGCGTACTTGTCCGGATCGCACGAGCCGATAGACATGGCTACGCGGAACGCCCCTGAGGAAGCTGATGAGAAAGTTGTCGAGCCGCTGTCCTGCGAGCTCCGCATCGATATCCACGTAGCGCGCCGCGACGCCGGCGGCCGCGCGATTGTCGGTCACGTTTCCGGTCCATTGAATTGAGGCATCCCGGAGCTATGTTATATTACGGCTACGGAGACTGCGTGCACCGCAGATAGTGCGATCTGGCAGAACTCCCGACCGGCTCGAATGACGGGTCGGTCAGGTGACACATTTTCAAATTTCCCAAGGGCGCCCGGAATCCGGCGAACCGCGATTTTGACCTGACAACGACTTCTCCGCAGACCACGTCTGCGCAGCAACCAATATAGAGTATCCGCGAATTCATCATGCACAACGAAAACGTTCAACATGACATCCGCGGGTATTTGCGCATCGCGAAGCACCCACTGCGAATCCGGCGCCTTCCCGAAAGGCTAAGTATTTATGAAACGGATGTTAGTCAATGCAACTCAGCAAGAAGAGTTGCGCGTGGCCATTGTCGATGGCCAGCGAATTTATGACCTGGATATCGAGGTACCGTCACGCGAACAACGCAAGGCCAATATCTATAAGGGACGAATCACGCGCATCGAGCCGAGCCTCGAAGCCGCATTCGTCGATTATGGCGCCGAGCGGCATGGTTTTCTTCCGCTAAAGGAAATCTCCAGCGAATACTTCGTCAGCGAGCCACCCGAGGGCACGCGCGTTCAAATCAAGGACGTTCTCAAAGAAGGCCAGGAAATCGTCGTCCAGGTCGAGAAAGAAGAACGTGGCAACAAAGGCGCTGCCCTGACGACCTTCGTCAGCCTCGCCGGCCGTTTCATCGTCCTGATGCCGAACAATGCCCGCGCAGGCGGGGTTTCGCGGCGTATCACCGGTGAAGATCGCGATATCGTCCGACAATCCCTCGACGAGCTCAAACCGCCCGAAGAAATGGGCTGCATCATCCGCACTGCCGGTGTCGGGCGCAGCGTCGAGGAACTTCGCTGGGACCTCGAGTATCTGCTCAAGGTCTGGGAATCGATCATCGCAGTCGTCGTGACCCGTCCTGCGCCCTTCCTGATTTACCAGGAAGGCAACGCAATCGTGCGCGCGATTCGGGACCATTTCTCCAACGAGATCGGAGAAATCCTCATTGACGACCCGGACGTATTCGAAGATGCCCGCGCATTCATGGAGCGCGTGATCCCGCACAACGTCAGGAAGCTCAAGCTCTACGAAGACACGGCCGTGCCGCTTTTCGCGCGCTTTCAGATCGAGAGCCAGATCGAATCCGCTTTCGCGCATCAGGTTTCGCTGCCGTCAGGCGGCAGTATCGTCATCGATCCCACGGAAGCGCTCACGGCGATCGACATCAATTCGGCCCGCGCGACCAAGGGCGGCGATATCGAGGCGACTGCGCTCAATACGAACCTCGAAGCCGCCGATGAAATCGGGCGGCAATTGCGATTGCGCGATCTGGGCGGACTCGTTGTCGTCGATTTCATCGACATGGGCCCCAATCGCAATCAACGTGAAGTCGAGAACCGACTGCGTGAAGCCGTCAGGTCGGATCGCGCCCGCGTACAGATCGGCCGTATCTCGCGATTCGGTCTGCTCGAAATGTCACGGCAGCGACTGCGGCCTTCGCTCGGAGAATCGACTCAATCGGTTTGTCCGCGTTGTGACGGACTCGGCAAGGTTCGCAGTGTCGAATCGCTCGCACTGGCGATTCTGCGCCTGATCGGTGAAGAGGCACGCAAGGACCGCACGGCAAAAGTCATTGTGCGAGTCCCGGTCGACGTGGGTAACTATTTGCTCAATGAAAAGCGCGACTGGCTCCAGGGGATTCAGCAAAGTAACAACGTCGCAGTCGTTACCGTCAGCGATCCCGCGCTCGAAACGCCGAATTACGCGATCCGTCGAATACGGGACGACGAAACGGCTCAGCCCGACAACACCGCATCGAGTTATCGGATGGTTGCAGACAAGCCCGACCCGAGCGCCGAATTCGAGCAGACGAGTCAGCCGCCGCCGGTCGAACCCCCGGCAGTCTCGGGCGTGCTTCCGT